>DAHVOH010000049.1 GCA_027318915.1 Clostridiales bacterium | reverse complement strand
CGGGATTGCCGCCGTATCATGGCCCGACCTCGCTTGGCGGTATTTCTCGCGGCTGGTGGCATGAGCCGGCCGCCCAGGGAGGCCTGCGCTCGGAACCCCGCGTGATGCGCGATTGGCTTGGACAGCGGGTCGGGTCGCGGCAAAGGGTGCGTCGGTCGTTCGTGCCGGCGCGGCGGCGGAGAGTCAGAGGGGATGCTGTTATGCCATCGGAGTCGGTTGAATTGCGTCGTCTCCTGCGCCGTCTTCGCGTCATCCGTCAATCCCTGCGCGCGAGTCTGCTGACTCCCGCGAGCGAGGAGGGTGGCGCCCTCTCGTCCTACGACAATCATCCCGCCGACGATGCCAGCACGACCTTGCGGCGCGAGACGACGCTCGGCCTCGAGCGGGGTCTCTCTGCGCGACTCGGGGAGGTGGAACGGGCCCTGGAAAAGTGGAAAGAGGGCACGTACGGCTTCTGCGACGGGTGTGGGGCGCCCATCCCCGCCGACCGGCTGCAGGCGCGACCCGAATCGGTCCGCTGCATCGTCTGCGCTCGCGAGGAGGCGTCCGTCCGCGCACACCGCGACCACTGGCGCCATGGGCGCCCTGGCGACATGAGCGGCCCCGCCGGGGAACCTTCCGACGTGACCCGGGAGATGGAGCGTTGGGGAAGTTCGGATACCCCGCAGGATGTTCCTCCCGCGGTGGATTACGAGAGTTTGGACGGCGGGTGGGAAGCGGACCTGGGAGCGGTGGAAGACGTGGAAGGCGCCGTCGATGCGACGGGCACCCCGATGCTGGACGAAACACGCCAGCGTCCCCGCCGGATGGGCGCCGCGCTGGCGCGCGAGGCGACGGAGGGACCCTCCCGCAAGCCTCCGGCCGACTGACGACGGCGACCGAGCGCGCACGGGGCGGACCAGCGCCGGTCTTTGTCCGCCCCGTCCCCGGTGCGGCGCCGGGATGCCGGCCAAACCCCGCCAAAGCTCGGGTGCCCTTGGGGATCCCGCTCCTTCCGCGCGCGTCCCCCGCTCATGGCACCCGCCTCGGTCGCGAGCCCGCAGCGACTGAGGCGGCAGGCGCGACCCTCCCTGCGCTCCCAAGGCCGGATTTCCGCCGGCATCGAGTCCGCGCCCTCCAGCCCTACGCCCCGATGACGGACCGTCGCTTGGATACGGCCCGCTCGTCGGGCCAACCCGCCGGGTCCTGGCGGCCAGCCGGGAAGGGGACACCCGGCCGCACCGCCGGACTTTTTCCCGCCGCGAGACGTGTTGACTCATCGGCGCACGGCACCAGGCGTCGGCCGGGCCGTTTTCGCGGAAGTGTCCCCCGTCCCCGGCAGGAACGGCATGGTCGGTGCCGAATTGGATCTGCCAGATAATGGAGGCGATGCGGGGTGGCGCGATCACAGGTGGGAACGCCGGCGATCGGTGCCCAGGAGATTGTGCTGGCGCTCGCGGGCGCGCTGGACATGGCCTCGTGTCCAGGAATCCGGGAGGAGATTGACAACCTGCTCGACCGCCACCGGGGCCGGCATCTGGTGCTCGACTTAAGTCGCGTCACATTCCTGGACAGCTCCGGCGTGGGCTTGCTGCTGGGTCGATTCCGTCGATTGCAGGGCCGGGGTTTGACCCTACGGCTGGTCGGCGTGCGGCCCGCGCTCGACCGTGTCCTCCGCCTCTCGGGACTTCATGGCATTATGACCATTGAGACAGCACGCCATCCTGCTCAGAGAGGCGGGACCTAAGTGAGTACACAGGAATCGTCGGCGGCGGATTCCCGTTGGTTCCGATTGGAGTGCAGCAGCGCGGTGGCCAATATCGGCGTAGCCCGGATTGCCGTCGCTGCCTTGGCGGCGCAGGCCGGATTTTCGGTGGAGGACATTGAAGAGATCAAGGTGGCCGTGTCGGAAGCGGTCACCAACGCCATTGTCCACGGATACGGCGGCCGACCGGATGCGTCGGTGGCGGTGTCGGCGATGCTGGCGCAACAGCGGCTGACCGTCACCGTGAGCGATCGGGGCGTGGGGATGGCGGATGTGCAAGCCGCCATGCAGCCGGGTTCTCTGGATGACGAGCACACCGGTCTGGGCTTTGCCTTCATGAAGGCGTTCATGGACGAGGTCAGCGTGCAAAGCCACGTGGGACAGGGCACACAGGTGACTATGGAAAAGATGGCACACACGCATCCGGTCAACCGGGTGACGTCGGATGACCAATGACGAGCCGCCGGGAACGTCCGGACGGGATGGGCCGGCCGGCAGCCGGGAGCGACGGTTTATGCGCCACCAAGCTTTGGTGCGGCGCATGGCGGCGAGACTTTCCTGTCCGCCCGAGTGGCGGGAGGAGATTTGCCAACAGGGGTATGTGGGGCTGCTGAAGGCTCTCGACGCCTACGACCCTGCCCGGGGTGCCGCCTTCACCACGTATGCCGTTCCCGTCATCCTCGGGGAAATGCGGCATTGGCTCAGACGGGCGTGGCGAGAGCGGCGCCGCACGACCAGCGCCGACGCTTGGGGAGAGGCCTCCGTACCGGACGTTCACGCCACGGACCTTGGCCTGGAGCGCATCAGCCTGCGCGAAGCGCTGGGACATCTGGACCCCACCACTGCTGCGCTGATACGGCGCTATTTTTACGAGGGGTGGAGTCAGTCCCGGCTGGCGACCGAGATGGCGGTGTCCCAGTCAGCGGTGTCACGCCGGCTGCGTCGTGCCCTGCATCTCCTGCGCCAGGAATTGACAGCGCGGCCGCCGCAACAAATTCCGGGAGGCGAGCGACACTAGCCTCGAAACGAAGCCGATGCGCTGAACGCGCCAAGGAGGAATCGAGGTGGCAGAGGTCGCGAAAATCATCGAATTGGTGGGGGAATCCCCGCAGAGTTGGCAGGATGCCGTCGAGCGGGCGGTGGCGGAAGCCAGTCGGACGGTCCGTGGCATCAGTGGGGTCGAAGTGACGAACTGGACGGCCAACGTTCGGGATGGGCATGTGGCCAGCTACAAGGTCGATGTGAAGTTGGCGTTCGGCGTGGATGCGCAGCGCGGGTGAGTGAGCACCCGCCGTCCGACGCCGCCCGGCGGGCATATCAGGAGTTGGCCCGCCGTCACCGACCCAGGGTTCCGGCCGCGGCCAATGTGACGCGCGCGTTTGTCGTGGGCGGGATCCTCTCAGTCTTGGGCCAGCTGGTCATGATGTTTTTCGAGCACCACGGCTACCAGGCTTCCGAGGCCGCCTCGCCCACGGCGGTGGTGATGATAGGCTTGGGGGCCCTGCTCACCGGCTTGGGCTGGTATGACCGCATCGTCCGCTGGGGAGGCATGGGCGGATCGTTGCCCATCAGCGGCTTTGCCAACGCGATCGTGGCGCCGGCCATGGAGTACAAGCGGGAAGGCGCCGTCCTCGGGGTGGGGGCCAAGATGTTCACCGTGGCGGGACCCGTGCTGGCCTATGGAATGGCCGCCGCGTTCGCGGTCGGGTTGGTCCGCTGGCTGTTGGGGGTGGCGGCGTGACGTTGGGCGCGGTCCGCCTGGCCCGTGGGTCATACGCGGTCAGCGGCGTCACCGTGGCGGGGGCAGCCGCCATCGTCGGCAAAAAGGAAGGCGAAGGCCCGTTGGGCGGCGCCTTTGATGCCGTGTGGACGGACGACTTGGCCGGGCGGCGCAGCTGGGAGGCGGCGGAGGCGGCCCTCTCGGGGGCCGCCGTGGAGCGGGCCATCCAAGCGGCCGACTGGACGCGCGACGATGTCGACGCGGTCATTGCGGGGGATTTGCTCAACCAGCTCTACTCCACGAATTTTGCCGCTCGCGGCCATCAAATTCCGCTGTTGGGGACGTTTGCCGCGTGCGCCACCTTCACGGAGAGCATCGCCCTGGGAGCGCTGCTGCTGGCGGCGTCCGGTCCCCAGCGCGTGGTGGTGGCGGCCGCCAGTCATCATCTGGCCGCGGAACGCCAGTTCCGTTTTCCCGTGGAACTGGGCTACCAGCGGACGCCCACCGCCAGCTGGACCGCGACTGCGGCCGGGGCTTTGGCCTTGGAGGCCGGCTCGGGGGCAGTCGCGATTGAGGCGGTGACGGTCGGGCGGGTTGTCGACTTGGGCGCCCGCGACCCCATGGACATGGGCACCGCGATGGCGCCGGCGGCGGCGGATTGCCTTTTGCGCCATCGGGCCGCCGTGGGTCGCGCGTGGGAAGACTATGACCGTATCTACACCGGCGATTTGGGCGTCCTGGGCAGTCGGATCCTGGCGGACTTGCTGGGCGGCGGCGAGCGGGAGGTGTCCAGCTTCGTCGCTCGCCACGAGGACTGCGGGCGGGCCCTCTACAGTGATCGGCAGGATGTCCACAACGGGGGCTCCGGCGCCGGGTTGGCGGCTGCCGTGTTCAGCGGGTCGGTCCTGCCCCAAATCCGGGCAGGTCACTGGCGGCGCGTGCTCCTCGTGGCCACCGGGGCGCTGTTTTCGCCGACCAGCTACCAGCAGGGGGAGACCATTCCCGGCATTGCGCATGCGATCGAGTTCATCCACGTGCAGGCACGGCCATGATGGCGCTGGGGATTGCGTTCCTGGTCGGCGGGGCCATGTCCGCCCTGGCCCAGGTGGTGGTGGATCGCACGCCGCTGCTGCCGGCCCACGTGATGGTGCTGTTTGTGGTGCTGGGCGCGTTGGCAGGGGGAGTCGGCCTGTACGAGCCCTTGGTGAAGTGGGCCGGAGCGGGCGCTACCGTGCCGCTCCCGGGGTTCGGGTACACCATGGTGGAGGGCGTGGCCAAGGCCGTCAAAGTCCAGGGCGTTTTGGGTCTCCTGAGCGGAGGTCTGACGGCGGCGGCGGCTGGCATCAAGGCGGCGGTGCTGTTCGGCCTGGCGGCCGCGCTGGCCTTCTCGCCACGGTCATAACGCCGCGGAGCGGCGCTCCACCCTCAACGATAGAGGAGGCGGGACGGGTGAGGAAGGACACTCGCGTCATCGTAGTCACCGACGGGGATGAGACCGCGTGGCGGGCCATCCGCACAGCGTCCCGAGACCTGGGCCTCCACCCCCTCCGAGCTTCCGCCGGCAATCCGACGCCGGTCGACGGGGCGACGCTGATTGAAGCGATTCAGCGTGCCCCGAAGGAGCCGGTCGTGGTCATGGTGGACGACCGCGGCGAGGCGGGTACGGGTGCGGGTGAAGTGGCGCTGCGGCAACTCTTGGGAGCTCCGGGGTTGAACGTCTTGGGTGTCGTGGCGGTGGCCTCGAATACGGAGCCGGTATCCGGCGTCAGACCGGTCTATTCGGTTGATCGGAATGCGGATCTCATCAGCGGCGCGGTGGACAAAACCGGCCATCCCGACGGGACTGTGCTGAAAGGCGACACGGTGGACGTGCTCCGGCGGACCGAGGTGCCGGTCATCGGTCTCGGGGATCCCGGCAAGATGGCCGGGCAGGACGCTCCCGGGCGGGGCGCGCCCGCGACCCGGGCGGCTCTGGCCGCCCTCCTGGGCCGGGACGCCCAAAAAGATTAGCACAACACACCACCAGAGGGGTGCGCGTCCCTCCCGGTGCAGCGAGGAGGGAGAGACTCCCTGACCGGCGGGGCCCGTGTGTACGGTACGCGCCGTCTGACGCCCGTGGAGAATACCGCGGTCCGGAGCATCGGCGCTGGCGATTGACCCCGCGCAAAGGCCGTGATAGCCTCGGAACAGGCGCATTTCTGAGCTGCTCCGGCCATGGCCGGAGCGCCTTTTTTGGGGAGATGGATTGTGGCCGATACGCTGGAGCGCGATGCGGGCGGGCGACTGATCCTGGGTGGGGTGGATCTGGGCGAATTGGCGGCGCGGTACGGAACTCCGCTGTATGTCATGGACGTGGCGACCTTAGAGAACCGTCTTTCCCGCTGGAAGGAGGCCGTCGGTCCGGATGGCCGCCTTTTTTATGCCGGCAAGGCGTTTCTCTGCCGGGCCATGGTGGAACTGCTCCGCGAGCACCGGGTGGGATTGGATGTCGTGTCCGGCGGCGAACTGCTGACGGCGGTGGCCGGCAATCTGCCCCGCGGTGACATCGCTTTCCACGGCAACCTGAAGTCACCGGCTGAGCTGCGCTTGGCGCTGGCGGCCAACGTGGGGCGCATCGTGGCGGACAGCGACGTTGAGCTGGAGGAGCTGAGCCGGCTGGCCGGCCAGGCCGGCACGGTGGCCTCGGTGTGGCTTCGGCTGACACCAGGCGTCGAAGCCCACACGCATCGCTACATCGTGACCGGTCACAGCGCCAGCAAGTTCGGCTGGGCGATTGAGGGCGGGGCGGCCGAATCGGCTGTGGAGCTGGCGCTGGGCTTGCCGGGCGTTCATCTGTCAGGCTACCATCTGCATATTGGATCGCAGATCCTGGAGCTGGAGCCATTCCGAGTGGCGGTGGATCGGGTCATGGCGTTCGCGGCGGAGATGTATGAGCACCATGGCTTCTGGCCCGAGGTTCTGGACATCGGCGGGGGGTTGGGCATCGCCGAGGACGGCCAGGACCCTCCGGACCCGGCCGCTCTCCTGGATGTGGTTCGCCGCAGGGTTCGGGAGCAGACACCCGCCGGTTTAGCAGCGCCCCAGCTGGCGGCCGAGCCGGGGCGTTCCGTGGCAGCCGAGGCGGGACTGACGCTCTACCGGGTGGGCACCGTCAAACGGACGGGGACCGGGCGTGTGTTCGTGGTGGTGGATGGAGGCATGGGCGACAATATTCGGCCGGCCCTCTACCAGGCGCGCTATCATGCCGAGCGGGTGATGGAGCGGGACGGCGGGGACGACGTGGTGGTCGTGGCGGGACGGTACTGCGAGAGCGGCGACATCGTTATTCAAGCCGAGCGACTGGGATTGTGCGAACCGGGTGATCTGGTGGCGGTGCTTGACACGGGCGCCTATAACTACGCGATGGCCTCTCAGTACAATCGGGTGCCTCCGCCGCCGGTGGTGGCGGTCAAAGAGGGCCGCCACCACCTGTGGGTCGACCGGCTGGACTGGGACCAACTGGGAGACCTCGACCGGGGACGGGAAGCTGAACTGGGGTAGGCCGGTCCTCGGCCTACCCGGGCCGGAACCGCCGGACGGCGGCTCGGCGGGCGATGACTCGGCGGCAGAAACGGGGCATGGACGTCGTCGGCGGGACGCCGCTCTCCGGAGCGTCGTCGAGACCGGGTCGTTCCGCGGGCTTCGGTCACGACGTCGCACGGTGGCGGAGTGTCGCGAACGGCCGTCGGTCCTGGGCGCGGTCCTGCGCGCGGCGTCTGTCTTGGCCCTGACCGGGGTCGCGCCGTCGCGGGCGGCGAAGGAGGCGGCCGCTGCGGTTTTCGATCCGTCGGGAGGCATCCTGCCGGAGTCGGGGCCGGTAAGGCGTGGGCACGCAGACACCTACCCCCGGGTCTCAAAGCCGGCCGATGCTCGTCTCGGTGCGGCGGCCCCCGGGGCGCGATGCGGCGAGTGGGCGGGGAAGGTTGGGATGCTTGATGCGGTCCCTGCAGCTTGAGGGCTATCAGGGAAGCCTGGGCGAATTGGTGGCCGGGTTGAAGGGTCGGCGCGTGGATCCTCTGGGTCTCAGTGCCACCGAACTGGTCCGCCAATGCCGCGTGCAATGGCAGGCGGTGGCGAGTGTGGATGAAGTGGCCGAAGAGCTGCCGGACACCGCCTGGATCCTTCGCCGCAAAGGTCAGGCCCTGTTCCCGGAGGCGACGGAGGAGACTCCCGAATCGCCTCCGGGACTGAGAGCACCCTGGCTGGAGACGGCCGGCGTCCTCTTGCGTGACCTGTGGCTGCAAACGCCGCCCGGCCTCGGGGGACCTCCGCGCTGGCCGGACCCCACGCCGAGGCCTCCGCGGGATGCGACGCCGTGGCGTCTGGCCCTGGCGTGGCCGACGGGCCGGCCCCGGCGGCCGCCGGCCGTCGCGACGGTGGTGGTTCCGACCCGGACCTGGTGGCGACGTGGTATGGCCCTGCTGCGGCGACTGCGCGGGCGGCCGGACGGGATCGAATGGAGGGAACTGGCCGCGCACTGGGGACGGCGCGAGGGTGTGGAGGCGTTTACGGTGGTGATGGCGCTGTGGGGCCGGCAGCACCTTTCTTTGCAGCAGGAGCGCCCCTTTGGCCCGCTGAGAGTGCAGTGGGTCGGTCTCAGGCGGTCGCGCGGCCGGAGGACCCCATGAGTGAAGCGGCTTCCGATCGGGTCCGGCAAGACCGGCTGTTGGCCCTCTTATTTGCGTCCGGTGATCCGGTGCCGCTGGATGAGGCGGCGCGCTGGCTGGACCTGGAGGTTGATGCGCTTCCCGACTTGGTGGAGGCCGCCCTGCGGCGGCTCTCGGACCTCCCTTGGACGATTCGGCGGGCAGCGGGCGGGATTCGGCTGGTGCTCGTTCCCGGATTGACCGACTGGGTGGCCGCGAACCAGGGTGCGCGCGGCCCCGAGACATTCTCGCACGCCCTGTGGGAGTGCTTGGCGGTCGTGGCTTACCGACAGCCCATCACCCGGCTGGAGGTGGACGAACTGCGCCAGGTGCGGTCTGACTATGCGTTGGACACGCTGGCCCAGCGCGGCCTCATCCAGGAGGTCGGGCGAAAGGCGACCCCGGGACGGCCGATTCTCTATGGCACAACGCCGGGTTTTCTTGAAATGCTGGGGTTGGACAGCCTGGAACAGCTGCCGCCGCCGCCCAACGCCGGTCCGGCCCCGCCGACTGAAGGGCAAGCGCCGTCGGACGGTGTCGAGGCAGAATAACGCCCGGACTCGCGGGCATCCTACCCGAAGGGGCCCGACGGCGGATGTGGACGGCATGGCTGGCGGGTCTGGGCATCTGGGCGGGAATTGCCGGTCTGGCATGGTGTTCGCCGCTCAGCGTCGACGTGGCGATCCGACCGGGTGAGGGACGTCATCGTCTCGACGTCCGCGTGAGATTTTGGCGTTGGTGTGGCCATCACACGTGGTTTCTTGACCTCCACCCGCCGGCCGTCGGACGCTCCGGTCAGCCGCCGAGGCGGTGGGACCCGGGCGCCGCCTGGAAAGGATTTCACACCTATCTCGTTATCGTGGGCGCCGTGGCGGCCCGGGCCACGGTGGACCGCGCTTTCATCCATGCGCGCATGTCTACGGGCGACGCCGCGTCGACGGCCCTGTCGGTGGGGTGCCTGCAGGCCGTCTTGGCGGCGGCACTGCCGCACCGGGACCGGGACGCCGTCGGCTGGGAAGTGGCCCCGGATTGGGGCCCGGCGTCCCTGACCGTCGACGCGCAGGGTATATTTCACTGGCAAGCCGCTCACATTATGGGCGCCGTCGGCCAGGGGTTGCGGACGTGACCGGCGGACGGCGGCAGGTTGAGGCCGTTGGCCCCAAGACGCGTAAGGAGGTCGGCCATGAATCCCCAGGCATCCATTCCGCCCGGACGCGACGTGACGGCGCCACCCCCGCACCACCCGATCCAAGGGCTCATGGAGACGGCGATGGCATCCATCAAGGGCATGATTGACGTGACGACGGTGGTCGGGGAGGCGGTGGAGACGGCGGACGGCTCGACCATTATTCCGTTTTCCCGCGTGTCCCTCGGCTTCGCCGCCGGGGGCGGCGAATATCAGATCGGGGACGGACCCGGCGGCACGCGCCCCTTCGGTGGCGGCAGCGGGGCCGGTGTCTCGGTTCAGCCGGTGGGGTTCTTGGTCCAACGCGGCGAGCGGGTCCGGGTGCTCTCGGTGGACGGCGGGGACTTCTGGGAGCGCTTGATGGAGTGGGCCCCCGACGCGGTGTCGACCGTCGAAGACATTCTGCTGGGTCGACGGGGCAAGGCGGGGGCGGGCACGATCCCGTCCCGTGACCCGGACGCGGCCTTTGGCCGTTCCGATGCGTCGCACTGATCGGCCAGGGCGCCGCCTGTCACGGGCGCCCAACCCCCGGCGCCGCTCTCAGTCCCCTCCGCAACGGTTTGGACCCCGCCGCCCGGCATCCCTCGCGAAGACGCGTCAGCTGGGGCGCACATCTTCGCCACGGGCGGCGCGCGCCCGTCCGTCCCGCGCCCGGATCCGCAGCGGAGGCGAGGCGCAAACCGTTCCGTTTGCCGGCGCGCCGCTTGGTGACACTAGGGCCAGGAGGTGTCGGCGTGCGGAGCTTGTTCAAAGGCGTCGTCGGGTTCGGCCTGGTGGCCATCCCGATACAGCTCTATCGCGCGCTGGACGCCGAGCGCATTCCGCTGCACTGGGTCCACCGCGACTGCGGAACACGGATCCAATACGTCAAACGGTGTCCAGCCTGTCAGCGTCCGGTCGACGCCGGGGAATTGGCTCACGGTGCCGAGGCCGACGACGGACGACTGATTGTGGTGGACGAGCCCGAGCTCCTCGGGCAGCCGGATGACCGACGGGAATCGCTGATCCAGATCCTCACGTTTCATCCGGCGGCGGAGATCGACATCGTCTTCTATGGCGACGCCTACTGGGCCGAGCCGGGCCAGGGCGGTCGCAAGCCATACCGGCTGTTATGGCAGGCCATGCAACACCGCCGCCAGGTGGCCGTGGCGGAGATGCGGCTCCGGCGCCGGCGCCAACTGGCCCTCGTCCGTCCCTACGGGTCCGGCGCCATCATGCTGCATGCGATGCATTATCCCGAAAATGTGCGGATGGTCGGGGCCCAATTCGGTACGCCGGCGGGGGTCTCGGTGACTTCGGAGGAGGAACGACTGGCCGAGATGCTGCTCGAGCAGCTGACGGAACCGTTTGACCCGGCGCATTATCCCGACCGCGCCAAGGCTCGCCTGCGCCGGTGGATCGACGAGCGGGCCGCGCTGGCGCCGGCGAATGCTCCCGCGCCCGGCACGGTTCTCGGCGACCTGGTCGCTCAACTGCGGGCGTCGGTGGCGGCGGCGCAGAGCGTGGGCGGTGGGCCGCCATGAAGCCGGACCGATTTCTTCCGCCCATGCTGGCCGGGACGGCCGGGGACGCCTTCGACGACCCGGCATGGAGATTCGAGGTGAAGTGGGACGGATGGCGGGCGGTGGTGAGCCACACCGATCGTCTGCGGATGTGGTCACGGCAGGGACGAGACCTGTTGGTCCGCTTTCCGGGTTTGGTGGAGCTCGGCGCCAGCCTGACCCCACCGGTGGTCGTGGACGGGGAACTGCTGGGCGTCGACGCGGCGGGTCGTCCCGAGTTCGCGGTGTTGTACCGGCGGCGGCCCCGGTGGCTGTATGTGGTCTTCGACTGTCTGTATGACGGGAGCGGCTGGCTTATCGAGCGGCCCCTCAGGGAGCGTCTTCAGCACTTGCGGCGGGTGGCTCATCCGGGACCGCTCCTCATGTTGGCGGACGGGGTGGAGGGGCAGGGCCGCCGGTTTTACGAGGCCGTCTGTCAAAGCGGCCTCGAAGGCGTGATGGCCAAACGCCTGGACAGCGCCTATCGGCCGGGCGTGCGGACGGACGCATGGCTCAAGATATTGGCTTGGCACGAACAAACCATGACGGTGGTGGGGGTTCGGCCCCGTGCGGAGGGACTGTCTCTGGTGGTGGCAGAGCCTGGCCAGGCCCGAAATCAACCCTGCACCGTAGTGCCCGCTCCGGCGGAGCTGGCAGCGCGGACGGGCCTGATTGGCTCCCGCGTCCTTATCGCTGCCCGCGGCCGAAATCCGCAGGGACGGCTCCGTCATCCGCGTTTCCAGGGATGGGCGCCGGAGGCGCGGTCGTGATGGCGCATCGGGAGCGGGTGCTGTTTCCCGAGGTGGGACTGACCGGCGTGGATCTGGCCCGGTACTACGCCCAGGTGGCCGGTGCGATGGTGCCCCATCTGAAGGATCGTGCTCTAACCCTCCGGCGCTGGCCGATCGGTCTTGGCGGGGGATGCTTTTACCAACGTCACCTCGCCGGGCGGACCGGGAGTCCGGAGGGGCGCGTGCCCATTCGCATCGATACGGTCGATGATTTGGGCCGCTGGGCGGCCCAGGGCATCGTCGAAGTGCATGCGCCGTTGGGTCGGCTATCGTTGGCCGGGCGTCATGATTGGACGGTGGTGGATCTGGACCCTCATCCGCCGGCGGACTTCGGGCAGGCCGTGGCGGTGGGCGAGGCGGTCGCGGCCCTGCTCGCCAAGTTGGGAATGCCGTACAGCCTCAAGACCTCGGGAGGGCGGGGCCTTCACCTGTACATTCCGGTGCAGCCGGTGGGCGCGGATGCTGCCCTGGCGCAAGCGGAGCGTCTGGCCCGCCTGATCCGACTCACCTGGCCCAACGCGACGACCCTGACGCGCACGGTGGGCCGACGCGGCGGTCGGGTCTACATCGATTACCTGCAGAATGCCGGCAACCGCACCATGGCCGCGCCGTTCAGCGTACGGGGACTGCCCGAGGCGCCGGTCAGCTGGCCGACGGCTTGGCCGGACATTCGCGGCCGGACCGTGCCGGGTTTCACCGTCCCCACTGTGGGGAGCGGTCCGGTACCGACATTTGCCCGCCCGCCGGCGGTCGACATCGGCGAATGCCTGGACCGGGCCGGGATTCCGCCCCTCAGCGAGCTGCGACGCGGGTTCTAGAGTCCGGGCGCGGAGGGGCGGGGCTGCTCGCCCCGGGATCGGGCGGATGAGAAGGGGGATTGAGGGCCATCACGACAACGGACCCCATTCGGAGTCATGGTCGGCCGGAGCCGGACATCCTGGCGGCGGTGGACCGGCTGTCCTGCCGGGCGTTTGTCCGGGACCGGATGGCACACGGACTCATCGTGTATCCGCATCAAGTGCAAACGGTGTCGAAAGTGGTCGAGGAGCTGGGAGGATCTGGCATTCTGGCCGATGAGGTCGGACTGGGCAAGACTATCGAGGCGGGCCTAGTGCGGGCCGAGCTCATGCACCGGGAGGACTTGGGTCCGACGCTGGTCCTGGCGCCCGCCGGTCTGGTGGGCCAGTGGCGCCGGGAATGGCGGGACAAGTTTGGATGGACCGCCGCCACCACCCTCGACCCCGCCGCGTCCGTCACCATCCTCTCCCTAGACACCGGGAAGCGGCCTCGCCAACGGCAGGATCTGGCGGCGGTGCGATGGGGGCTGGTGGTCGTCGATGAGGCCCATCATCTAAAGAATCCGCGAACGCTCAACCACGAACTGGTTTCAGGACTGAGCCGACGTCATTTGCTGCTCTTGACCGCGACGCCGATGGAGAATCAGTTGACGGAGCTTTACACGCTGGTCAATTTGGTCCAGCCCGGACTGTTCGGGCCCTATCTTCGGTTCTACCGCCAGTTCATCCTGGACAAGCGGACGGCCAAGAACGCGACCGCGCTACGCCACCTGTTGGACCAAGTCATGGTGCGCCATCAGCGACAGGAGCTGGAGGGCACGTGGCCCCAGCGGGAGGTGACGCTGTGCCCGGTTCGGCTGTCCGCGACCGAGGCGGTGTTGTACCGCGCGCTTTCCGATCGCCTGCGGCGGGAATATCGGGCGAGACTGCGGGACCGCGCGCCGGTACTGCCCATCCTCACGCTGCAGCGCGAGCTCTGTTCCAGCCCGGCCGCTCTGGAACCCACCCTGGCGCGCGCCGATTGGCTGGGACCGGATCGTGGCGTCCTGTTGGAACAATGCCACCGGATTGGCGAGTCGGCCAAAGCGCGGGCGCTGGTCGACCTGGTCCGGCGGATCGGTGACCGGGTGGTGGTGTTCACGGAATACCGAGCCACGCAGGAGATGCTGGTGAATCGCCTGCGGGAGGGCGACGTCGAGGTGGGGGCCTTCCACGGGGCGCTCACCCCGGCTGCTCGCGAAGCGTGTCTCGGCTGGTTCCGGCGCCCGCGGACGGCCATGATTGCGACCGAGGCCGGCGGCCAAGGCCTGAATCTCCAGTGGTGCCATCATCTCATCAACTACGACCTGCCGTGGAATCCCATGCGCATCGAGCAGCGGATCGGCCGCCTGCACCGTCTCGGACAGACCCACACGGTGCAGATCTACAATCTGGTGGTGGTCGACACCGTGGAGGAACACATTCTCCGTCTCCTCCATGAGAAGATTGATCTCTTTCGGCAGGTCGTCGGCGAACTGGACGTCATTGTCCGGCACCTGGAACGCCGCGGGCCGAGCCTGGAAAGCCGGCTGTTGAACATTTTTCTGACGGCGGAAGACCAACGGACCGTGTCGGACCGGCTGGACCAGCTGGCGCGGGAATTTCTCGCCGTCCGGCGCCGTTTGGCGTGGCCGTCCGCGGAGGAGTCGACCGAGCCGCTGGCTTCGGAGTGATACACTGGCGGGGGAGGGGTCCGGCTGGACTGGATTGTGGCCGGGGCACTGGCCGTCGTGGTGGTGTGGCAGGTGCGGCCCTGGATGCGGGTGCGGTGGATCCGCGCGGCGGACGTGGATTCGTGGCTGAACGAGCCGGAACTGCCGGTGGTGGCGGACATCCGGAGTCGCGAAGAATACCAGACGGGTCACATCCGGACGGCCGTCTCGGTGCCGCTGGTGCGCATCCCCCAGATGAGCCGGGTGTGGAACCCGGATCAGCGCATTGTGCTCGTGTGTCGGAGCAGCTATCGGGAGATTCAGGCATTGGCTCAGTTGCGGCGGCGCGGATTCCGCCACGTGTATTGTTTGTCCGGGGGCATGGTGGCGTGGGCCCAATATCGCTGGCGTTCGGTCCCCCCGCGCTGCGCCCCGTGATCTTCGACCGGCGCGAACGGCGCGTTCTGACGCGTCTCCTGAGCGCTGTGAGCCATCCGGTGGAGATAACGGTCTGGCCCGACGGCGGCCCGGACCCTCCGGCGGCGGGCGCCGACGCGGCCTCGACGCGCGACGCTGCCGACGCGCTGACGGCCCTCTCCGAGTTGGTGTCCCTCCATCCCGCCCTCTCCTGCACGACCAGAGCCGGATCGACGCCGCCGGGGCCAGGTCCCGCGGTCGTCCGCATCAGCACGGTCGGCGCGGATGCGGCAGCGTGGTTTTGCGGGTGGCCGCGGGGCTACGTGTTTTCGGCTTTGGTGCAGACCGTGGCGATCATGGGAGCCGAATCCCTTGCGGGCCGCCGGACGCGCGCGGCGGGGGGCCGGGTTGAGGTCTTTGTCACCGCCAGCTGCCCTCATAGCCCCCTGGCTGTGCGGCATGCTTGGACGGCGTCCGGCGCCGCGCGCCGCGCGCACGACGTTGTCGTCACCTCGTTGTCGACCGGTTTGCCTAGGGCGGAGGGGCCTCCTCTCGTCGAGGTTCCCTACACGCGGGTGGCGGGCCCCGAGAGCCATTGGGCCGCGGTGGGCGTGGTGCCGGCCGCCGTCGTGGGGCGTGCCCTGGAGAGCTGCTGAGCGGGATGCTCGTCTTCGCGCCCGGCCCGCCCGCATACGATGCCTCCAAGGAGTGGAGGGCAGCGGTCAACGCCGTATGGGTCATTCTCATCGTGGGCGGTCTCATCGTCAGCGGTCTCACCCACCGGATGCCGGAAATTACACAGGCGGCCGTCGGCGCCGCCGAAAAAGGGGTCGAGGTCGCCTTCGGATTTGTCGCCATTATGACCCTCTGGCTGGGGCTCGCGCGGGTGGCGGAAGAGTCGGGACTGATGCGCCTGCTGGCCCGCGGACTGGCGCCCGCGCTGCGTCGCCTCTTTCCCGACGTGCCGGCGCAGGATCCGGCCTTGGGCAACATGGCCATGAACCTGGTGGCCAACGTTTTGGGCATGGGCAGCGCCGCCACGCCCTTTGGGTTGAAGGCGATGCAGGATCTGCAACGGTTGAATCCGGACGAGAGCACCGCGTCGGCCGACATGATCACCTTTTTGGCCGCCAACACGGCCGTGCTGAATTTGGTCCCGGCCACCGTCATCGCCTTGCGGGTGGCGGCGGGGTCGCGCACGCCCACCGCCATTGTCGGACCCACGGCACTGGCGACGGGGGCGTCCATGGTGGTGGCGCTGACCGTGGACCGCATCTGGCGATGGCGAAATCGTTCGATCAGCCCCAAAGGACGTGGCCCAAAAGCAGGACGGCGATGAACCCGGCCAAGTCGCCCACAAGAGCGACCCAGAGGGCGTAACGGATGCGCCGAACGCCGACCGATCCAAAATAGAGGGTGACGACGTAGAACGTGGTGTCCGTGCTGGATTGAAGGGTGGACGCCAGTCGGCCCACCAGGGAGTCGGGCCCGTAACGGTGGAGGATCTCGGCGGTCATGCCCAGGGCCGCGCCGCCGGACAGCGGGCGCACCAGCATGAGGGGAACAACCGGAGCCGGAACGCCGACCGCCGCCAACGGGGCCGTGATGGCGCCGATGACGCGAGCCATGGCGCCGGACACCTCAAAGATGCTCAGCGCCACCAGAATGCCGACCAAATAGGGCAGCATCATGAGCGCCATCCGGAACCCCTCCTCGGCCCCTTTGACAAACGTCTCATACACGTTGACGCCTCGGATCCATCCATACAGGGGGATGATGCCCAGCAGTACGGGAATCGCCCACGCCGACACCGCATCCATCACCCGCGTCACACCGGGCCCTCCTCATCCAACGCGCTGTCGGTAATCGATATGGAACGGACGGCCAAGCCAGCACCGAAGCCGGTTGACCCTTGGAAAACGCGCATGATAGGCTCTAGGCGGACCGGGGCGAACCCGGAGGAGGTGACTCGCATCAAAGCGCTCAGTGAACGCTTGGAAGACTTGGGCATCGAGCTGCCGGCGCCGGCTGCGGCGGTGGCGGCCTACGTGCCGGCGTTGTTGGACGGCGATCGCGTGTGGACATCGGGGCAGTTGCCGTTTGATCACGGACAGCTGCGGGTCAAGGGAGCGGTCGGCGCGACCGTGACGATTGAAGAAGCGTATCAGGAGGCGCGGCAGGCGGCGCTCAATGCGGTGGCGGCCGCCGCGGCCCGCGTGGGCGGCGTCGACCGTCTGGCCGGCGTGATTAAAGTGGTGGGATTTGTGCAGTGCGGCCCGGACTTTCATGATCAGCCGCGCGTCATCAACGGCGCCTCGGAGTTGTTGGAGCAGCTGTTCGGCGAGGCGGGGCGCCACGCTCGCTCGGCGGTCGGGGCGGTGGCGCTGCCGTTGGATGCTCCGGTCGAGGTGGAAGTCATTTTTCGGGTGCACCCGTAAATGCCGGCGGTGCGACTCCAGCGGCTGATCGCGGAGGCGGGGCTCGCTTCCCGGCGCCAGGCCGAGGAGTGGATCCGGGACGGTCGGGTGCGGCTCAACGGCGCCGTCGCGACACTGGGAGATCAAGCGGTGCGCGGCCGCGACGAGGTGCTGGTGGACGGTCGCCCGCTGCCCCGTCCCTCCGAGCGGCAGTATTGGCTGCTCAACAAGCCGGCGGGCTACACGGTGTCACTGGAGGATCGGCACGCGCGTCATCTGATCACCGAGCTGTTGCCGAGCGGTGTGGGTCGATTGTTTCCGGTCGGCCGTCTGGACCGGGAGACGCGGGGACTGTTGCTGATGACGGACGACGGGGAGCTGGCGCATCAGCTCATGCATCCGCGCTACGGCGTCCCCAAGACCTATCTGGCGTGGGTCGACGGGTGGCCGACGGCGGAGCGCCTGGAGCGGATGCGGCGCGGCATCACGTTTGACGACGGCGCATTGCGGGCGCAAACGGTGACCATCGTCCGGCAAGAGGCGGGACGCACCCTGCTGTCGCTGGTGTTGACCGAAGGGCGCAAGAGGGAAATCCGGCGCCTGTTGCAGGCCATTGGCCATCCGGTTCAGGACT
Source organism: Clostridiales bacterium (assembly GCA_027318915.1). The sequence goes on along the minus strand of DAHVOH010000049.1, from coordinate 7,294 downwards.
TGGTGCGCACCACTTACGGCCCGCTGACGCTCGAAGGAGTCCCGGAGGGCGGTGCCCGCCCCTTGAGCGCCGCGGAGGTGCGGACGCTGCGGGCCCACCTGCGCGAGAGGACGGCGGCCGCGGGCACGCCTGTTCGCAGGGAGAGAGAGGAGTCTCGATCATATCGTGGCCGTCACAGACCCGCCGCGCCTGACATTGGCCGGCATCACCGCCTGGAATCCTCCGGATCGCGGGATTCGTTCGGCCACCGCTGAGGAGATTCGGGCGGGGCTCACGGCGGATGTCTACTTCGTGGGGTCGCTCGAGGTGCTGGACCATTTGGGGCGGGCAGACACGGCCGTCACCGCCGAAGTGTTTGCCAACCGCCCCGGTCTCTTGGCCGGCATCGAGGAAGTTGTCGCGCTGCTGGCTCCGTTGGATGTGGAGGTCTGGGCCGCGCCGGAGGGAACGCCGGTCACGGCGCATCAGGTGGTGCTCCGGGTCACGGGTCCCTACCGACGGTTTGGCCTGTACGAGACCGCCATTCTCGGCATTCTGGCATCGTCCAGCGGGTGGGCCACGGCCGCTCGCGAGGTGGTGGAGGCGGCTGACGGGGTGCCCGTGATCTCGTTCGGGGCGCGCCATGTCCATCCGGCGGTGGCCTCGGTATTGGATCGCGCCGCCCTGGTCGGCGGCGCCCGCGGCGCCTCCAGCATCCTCGGCGCCCGGCAGGCGGGGCAGATTCCCGCGGGGACCATGCCCCACGCGCTGATGCTGATCGCCGGCGACACCCTGACGGTGGCCGAGGCGTTCGACCGCGTCATGCCGCCGGAGGTGGTCCGCACCGTGTTGGTGGACACGTTTCATGACGAGGCGGAGGAGGCCCTCCGTGTCGCCGGGCGTCTCGGTACCCATCTCCAGGCGATTCGTTTGGACACGCCGCGTGAGCGTGGCGGCGTGACCCCGGGCTTGGTCCGCGAGCTGAAGGCGCGGCTCACTCAGGCCGGGTTCCCCGATGTGGGCATCTTTGTGTCCGGCGGGCTGGATCCCGAGCGGGTGCGCGCGCTCCGAGAGGCCGGTGCCACCGGTTTCGGCGTAGGCACCTATATCGCCGGTGCCCGACCCCTGGACATGACCATGGACGTCAAAGCGGTGGAGGGCCGACCGGTGGCCAAGCGGGGGCGCATACCCGGCATCACTCCGACGCCGGGGTTGGTGCGCCGGCTGCCTCCACCAAGCTGAGACGGGCGGCCAATTCTGCCGCCTGCCCCGGACTGTGGGGAACGATGGCGGTCCAGCACGTGCGGGCGTCTTCGATGCGGCCGTGGCGGTAAAGCCAGTCGCCGCGGGTTAATCCGGTGGGATCCGCGTAGGGAAAGCGGGTCCACACCGCTGCCGCTTCGTCCCCGCGCTCCGAGATCAAAAGCCAGTCGGCCAGGCGCCCCAAAAGCGTCTGGCCGACCACGGTGAGCGACGGGCGCGGCGCCATCAAGAACTGGGCGGCACCCTGATAGAGAAGCTCCAAGAGCCGCGATTCCACCAAAGGGTCTCCGGGCCGAGCCATGATGAGCGGGGCGATCGGCAGGTCGGGATGCTGGGCCATAAGCCCGATCCACGCGTGGATCTCAGTGGACGGTAGGCTTTGGGATCCAAGGTCGGCCAAGGCTCGGGTCAGATCGGCCACAAAGGTCGGATCGTCCCAGAAGCGCTCCGGGAGCGTCGAGAGCCAATCCCGCAGAGTTGACGAACGCCGCGACGCGGGAATCCGGCTCAAGGCGGCCGCCAACCCGGGATCCTCGGCTCCGGCTTGCCAGGGAGGCGAGGTGGCCCGCGTCTGCCAGGCCGCCCAGGGAAAGGCCTGCTGACGGGCCCAGAGAACGGTCGCCTCATCCACCGACCAGGGCGATGGGGGCCACGGCAGAAATTGGTCGGGCCTCCGGGCCGCCTCCAGGAGGAGCGCGCCCACATGGGCGCAGGGGGCCGTGGCGGCGCAGGAGCAGCTCACCTCCCACGCGTCCGCGCTGCGCGCGGCGTAGGCCGCATGGTCGTCGCGGTAACCGGCCACCCGACCGATGAGGGCCGTGCCGATGCGAAAGCGTTCCCGAACCCGGCCGGCGTCGCAATAATCCTGCGCGGGCTGTCGACGCGACGGGGGGAGCATAGTCCACACGTCGGCGGCGGTATAATGAGGGAATGGTAAAGCGACACGCATGGCCGTGTTCCTTTCCAGACAGCATTCGCGGCGCTGAACCCGCGGGGGAGCGTGAGAGCTATGCAAGTACGGTGCGCCATCTGCAGCCGGCCGCACGAAGTGGCCAAGTGGCAGGACGACTATGAGCGGCTGCGGGAGACCCAGCGCGAAACCTACATCTGCGACGCTTGTCAGGCGCGAGTGCGGCGGGATGCCCAAAAGGACACCTTCCCGCACTCTTCCTGACGTCGTCACGCTCAGTATAGCCATATTCACGGGTCGGCGGCCCGGGGAGCTTTTGTGGCCCCGGGCCGCATGGTATGCTGTCGGAAAGACGCGGAGGGATGTTGTTGCGCGGAATCCGCGGTGCGGTTTCGGTCCCCCAAAACACCCGGTCGGCGATATTCGCGGCCACCACGGATCTGCTGTCTCAGATCATCGCACGCAATCAATTGGATCCGGAAGACATGGTGGCCGTGTTCTTCACCATGACCGAGGATTTGAACGCGGCGTTTCCGGCTGAGGCCGCGCGGTCCATGGGCCTCCAGCAAGTGCCCCTGCTGTGCAGCCGAGAAGTGACGGTGGCGGGTTCGGTGCCCTCCATCATCCGCGTGCTGCTGTTGGTCAATCGCACCGGACCGCTGGCGTCGGTGCGGCATGTGTACCTCGGAGAGGCCCGGAGGCTGCGCCCGGATTTGGGGGAGTCGGCAATCACGTGAAGCGCGCGCCCATCGTGGCTGTGGACGGACCCGCAGGCGCCGGCAAGAGTACCGTGGCGCGCAAGCTGGCGCAGAAGCTGGGATTTCAATATGTGGACACCGGAGCGATGTACCGGGCGCTCGCGCTGCGCGCCCTGGAGAGCGGTGTGGACCTGCGCGACGAGGACGCCGTCAGCAGTCTGTTGGCGGATGTAGACCTCACGCTGAGTTCCGATGCCGAGGGCCGGGTGCGTGTGCGGCTGGACGGCGAGGACGTCACCGACCGCATCCGCACGCCCGAGGTGAATGCGAGCGTGTCTTTGGTGGCCGGGTATGCCGCCGTCCGGCGGTCCATGACGCGTCGCCAGCGCGAGATGGCGGAGGCGGGCGGCGTGGTGATGGACGGCCGCGACATCGGCACGGACGTCCTGCCGGACGCCGACGTGAAAGTGTTCCTGACCGCCTCTCTGCGCACGCGCGCGCGCCGGCGGCAGGAGGAACTCAGCCGGCAGGGATTTCATCTGACCCTGGACCAGCTCATGCGGGAGATCGGGCACCGGGACCGACTGGACCGGGAACGCCCCGTTGCCCCCCTCCGCCGGGCGGACGACGCGATCCTGGTCGACAGCACGGCACTGACGGTGGACGAGGTCGTCGAACGCATCTTGACGCGGGTTCGGGACCGGAGGGATTAAGCTGTATTGCTTTGTCTACTGGGTGGCGAGGCTGGTATTCTTTGCCTATTACCGCCTGGAGTTCCGGGGGCGCGAAGCGCTGCCGGCGGGCCCTTCCATCGTGGTGTGCAATCACATCACCGCCATGGACCCACCGGTCCTCGCCTGTCTCCTGCCGCGACCCGTATGGTTCATGACCAAAGAAGAGCTGTTCCGGATCAAGTGGCTCGGTCGCCTCATCACATCGCTCCATGCCTATCCGGTGCGTCGCGGCAAGCCGGATCGGCGGGCCCTGGTCAAGACGCTGCACATTCTGCGCCAGGGGGGTATTGTGCTGATCTTTCCGGAAGGGCATCGGAGTGAGACCGGAGAGCTGCAGGCGCCGAAGCGCGGCGTGGCCTATCTGGCCCGCAAGACGGGGGTGCCGATCGTACCGGTGGGCGTGCTGGGGCCTTACGGATTTCGCCGGCGGGTGACCTTTTCCATGGGCGCGCCGTTGTATGTAGAGCCGCAGGAGAACGTGGACGCCGCCTCGACCCGCATGATGACGGCGATAGCCGATCAGGTGCGGCAAATCCGGGCGGGGAGGGGGCTGGCTCCCCCGAGTCCGAAGGTATAAAATTGGGAAACACCGTAACAGAGCCGCTCGACGGCGTAGGAGGTCTCAGATGGAACAGCCTTTTGACAAAGAGCAGCGCCCACCCACACCCGAGGCGCCAGGAGAGCCCGAAGAGCAGGATGCTCTTGAGCAATCGATGGGGATGGCCGCGGTGGAGGATGTGCGCCCGGGCCAGGTGGTCACTGGCACCGTGGTGCATGTGGCTCCCGATAGTGTGCTGGTCGACGTGGGGGCCAAGTCAGAGGGTATCATCCACCTGCATGACCTGAGCCACCGCCGGGTGGAACGGGCCGACGAGGTCGTTTCGCTGGGCGACACCATTTCCGTGTACGTGCTCGGCTGGGAGGGCGAGGAGGGCATGCTGCGGCTCTCCAAGCGCCGCGCCGATGAGGTGGTGGCATGGAAGCGCCTCGAGGACGCCATGGCCCGGGAGGAAATTCTGGAGGCCGACGTCACCGAAGTGGTCCGGGGGGGCCTGGTGGTGGACGTGGGGCTGCGGGGTTTCGTGCCGTCCTCCCACGTGGCGCGCGGCTATGTGAACGATTTGAAGCCGTTTCTGGGCCAAAAGCTTCGGCTCAAGGTGATTGAGTTGGACCGGTCCAAGCGTCGCGCCATTCTCTCCCGCAAGATTCCCTTGGAAGAGGAGTCGCGGACGCTGCGGGAAAAGCTGTGGGGCGAAATTGAAGAGGGCCAGGTGCGTGAGGGCACCGTCAAGAGTCTGACCGATTTCGGCGCCTTCATCGACTTGGGCGGCGTGGACGGGCTGTTGCACATTTCCGAGATGTCGTGGGGCCGCATCCAGCATCCCTCCGAAATCTTGCAGGAAGGGCAGCCCATTCGGGTCAAGGTGCTACGCCTGGACCGCGAGAAGGAAAAAATCTCGCTCGGGCTGCGCCAGGTCATGCCCAACCCGTGGGAGACCGTGGCCGAGCGATACCTGGAAGGACAGATCTATCCCGGCAAGGTGGTGCGCCTCGCCACTTTCGGCGCCTTTGTCGAGCTGGAGCCGGGGGTGGATGGCTTGGTGCACGTCTCGCAGCTCGCCGACCACCGCGTGGGGACCCCGGGGGAAGTGGTCCAGGTGGGCGACATGGTGCAGGTCAAAGTGCTGTATGTGGACGTGGAAGCCAAACGCATCTCGTTGTCCAAGCGTGAAGCCGATGAAGAGTTGCAGGCGCGCGGCGAGGCCGGCGGGGAATCCGGCGACGGGCAAGGATTCACCGTGGGCGAGCACCTCGCGGCGTATCACGCGGGGAATTGGGAAGAGGACGATCCGGGGCTGATATAGGCGCGAAGCCGGGTAAAAATCCGAGGTGCGGCCGGCGCCCCCTCGGGTTTTGGTATGGGGCGGCGCCGTTGTGGTGGGGGCCGTATAGGCGTCGCTCGGCTGTCAAACCCTAGTGATCAGGGATCACGGGGGGGACGGGCCGGTGGAGCTGTGGTGGGCGGAGGCTTTGCTGATGGCCGCCTGGTGGCTCCTGTGGGGCGGTCTGGGGGCGGAGGCGCTCAGACCGTGGGGTATCGGCCGGTCGACGGCGCTGGCGACCCTTGGCGCCGTTTGGCTGCTGGGGTGGATCCGGTTTGATGCGGCCTACCCCGGCGGACCTTTGGACGGGGGCCTCCTGGCGGCGACCGCGCTCGGCGTGTGGCTAATCGGGCAGGCGCGCCGGCCGGGGACCTGGCTGGGTTGGCTGGTTCTGGCTCTGCTGGCGGCCTTGATTCGGGGGGTCGCCCCGGTCAATCCGCAGCATGTCACCCTGGTGCCGTGGATAGCGGGTGAGGCGGTCGCCTTGGGTCTCTTGGCGGCCGCGCTGGCGTGGGAGCCCCTGGGGGCGGCCGCTCTCGCCACCGCGGCGGCCGGCTTGGCCAGTGCGTTGCGCCTGTGGCTGCACCCCGTGGCGGGAGTGCTGGCCAACGGCGATTGGCTGTACACGGTGCTGGCGGCCGTTGTCGCCTGGCTGGTGGCCGCCGTGCTCCGCATGCCCGGGGCTGTGCGATCAGGTTAGACTGGAGCCGTGGTCGCTTTTCGGCTAGACTGCGGAAGATAGCCGAGAGGAGGGCCCCTTATGCCGCTGGTCGCGTTGGTGGGCCGCCCCAATGTCGGAAAGTCCGCCGTGTTCAACCGTTTGTCCGGGACGAACCGGGCGCTGGTGGAAGACGAACCGGGCGTGACGCGCGATCGCCTGTATCAGGAGACGGACTGGAACGGTCAGGCCTTTACGCTGGTGGACACCGGAGGATTGTGGGAGGCGGCCGGCGACGACATTCTCGCCTACATTCGGCGGCAGACCGAGTTGGCCATTGCCGAGGCGGATGTGCTGTGCCTGGTGGTTGATGCGCGGGCGCCCATCACGGCCGCCGATCGCATGGTGGCGGATCTGGCGCGCCGCAGCCGAAAACCGGTGCTTTTGGTCGCCAACAAGGCCGAGGGGCGCTTTGAGGTCTCGGACCTCTATGGCCTGGGCGTGGGCCCGCCCATTCCCGTCTCGGCCACGCACGGCGAGGGGACCGGGGATCTGTTGGATGCCATCGTCGACGCCTTGGCCGGAGCGGGCGCGCCGGTGCCTGAGGAGCCGGCGGCGGCCATTCGCGTGGCCGTGGCCGGGCGCCCCAATGTCGGGAAATCCTCGCTGATCAATCGGCTGGTGGGGGAAGAGCGCACCCTCGTGACCCCGATCGCGGGCACCACGCGGGATGTGGTGGACGTCATGGTGACGGTCGGCGGCCAGCGTTTTCAACTGCTGGACACGGCCGGATTGCGCCGCCCCAATCGCGTGGAGGCGGGGCTGGAGGAGCGGACCGTGGCGCGCACGCTGCAGGCGGTGCGCGAGGCGCACGTCGTGCTGTTCATGGTGGCGGCGGACGAGCCCCTGACCCATCAGGACCTCAGAATCGCGGGACCCTCCAGGAGATCGTGCGTTATGCGCTCCACAAGTCCGGCGTGCGGCGCGTGCGGATCACCAATGCCCAAAGGGTCGTCTTGGAGCGGCGCGGCCCCGCCCGTGTGCGGGCGCGGTGGCTTACGGTGCATCATACGATCCGGGTGGGCCGCTACCCGGTGGGTCTTGTCACCTTGAGCCTGTCGCGCTCGAGTGTATTGCGACAGATGGCGGCGGCCCGCGACACCGGGCTC
>DAHVOH010000048.1 GCA_027318915.1 Clostridiales bacterium | reverse complement strand
CCGGAAGGGGCGGCCTTTCCAACCGTCAGTGGATGTGAACGAGAAAGTGCAGCGCGATCACCGGACCGATCAACAGGGCCACGATGTTGATGACCTTGATCATGGGGTTGATGGCCGGTCCCGCGGTGTCCTTGTAAGGGTCGCCCACGGTGTCGCCGGTGACGGCGGCGGCATGGGCCTCCGTGCCTTTGCCGCCGTAATGGCCCTCTTCGATGTACTTCTTGGCGTTGTCCCAGGCCCCACCCCCGGTGGTCATCTGGATGCCGAGGAACAGTCCGGTGACGATGCAACCCACCACCATTCCGCCGAGCGCCACCGGGCCTAGCAGGAACCCGACGATAACCGGGCCGAGGACCGGAATGAGACCGGGCAAGACCATTTCTTTCAACGCCGCGCGTGTGACGATGTCGACCGACCGGGCGTAGTCGGGTGTCGTCGTGCCTTCCATGATGCCCGGGTTCTCGCGAAACTGTCGGCGCACTTCCTCAACCACCGCCATGGCCGCCCGACCCACGGCTTCCATTGCCAGCGAGCCGAACAGGAACGGCGTGATGCCACCCAAGAAGAGGCCCACCAGCACCAGCGGGTTGGCCAGGCTGAAAGCCAGGTGCAGGTGGTCCTTGTCCAGCAGCTCCTGGGTGTAGGCGGCGAAAAGCACAATGGCCGCCAAGCCGGCCGACCCGATGGCGTACCCCTTGGTCACCGCTTTGGTGGTGTTGCCCACCGCATCAAGGGGGTCGGTCACCTGTCGCACCGCTTCGCTCATGCCGGCCATTTCGGCGATCCCACCGGCGTTGTCGGTGATGGGGCCGAAGGCGTCGATGGTGATGATGATGCCGGTCATGGACAGCATGGCCATCGCCGCGACACCGACGCCGTACAGTCCCAGGCCGTAGGTTTGGCCGAAGAGGTACGACGCCAGGATGCCACCGATGATGACCAGGACGGGCAGGGCGGTGGACTTCATCCCCACGGCCAGACCGGTGATGATGTTGGTGGCGTGCCCGGTCTGGGACGCGGCCGCGATGCGCCGGACCGGCCCGAAGCTGCTGGAGGTGAAGAAGTCCGTGATGTACATCAGCAGGACCGTCACCGCCAATCCCACCAGGGCGGCCCCGAACAGATCAAGGCTGTGCGGCCCGCCCACGACGGTCCGCGTCACCACATAGAAGCCGATGGCCGCAATGACGGCGGTGATCCACATGCTGGTATACAGCGTGGCCATGATCTGGCGGCCGCGCGGGGGCCGCAGCATGAGCACCCCAATGATGGCGGCCACAATGGACACCCCGCCGATGTAGAGCGGGAAGGTGATGATGCGCATCGAGTGATTGGTGAGGTATCCCAGCACCATCGCGGCGACGGCCGTCACCGCATAGGTCTCAAACAGGTCGGCCGCCATGCCGGCATCGTCCCCGACGTTATCGCCCACGTTGTCCGCAATCACGGCCGGATTGCGCGGGTCGTCCTCGGGGATCCCCGCTTCCACCTTGCCCACCAGGTCCGCACCGACGTCGGCGGCCTTGGTGTAAATCCCGCCGCCCAGTCGGGCGAAGACGGAGATCAGACTGGCGCCGAAGCCGAATCCCAGCAGCGTGGCCGGGGTCACGGCGATGTGGGTGAGGATGGTCAGACCCAGCAGGGCGAGACCCACCACAAACAGACCGGTGACCGCGCCGCCGCGGACCGCGATCGCCAGCGCCTTGCCGAGGCCGCCTTCCGCGGCTTGGGCGGTGCGTACGTTAGCGCGTACCGAGACGTTCATGCCAATGTAGCCTGCCGCGGCGGAGAGCGCGGAGCCCACTAGGAAGAACAGCGCCGTCTCGGCGCCGAGCAGGATCCAAATCAGAATGAACAGGACCACAGCCACCATGCCGATGGTGCGGTATTGGCGGTTCAGGAAGGCGACGGCTCCTTCCTGAATGGCCTTGGCGATCCGTCGCATGGCGTCGGTCCCGGCGTCATGGCGCATCACCCAGGCGATTAGGACCGCACCGTACACCAACGCCAAGAGCGCGGCGATGAGCGGAAACGCCAGCGCACCCCAGGTTGCCATAATATAAAATGTTCGCTCCTCTCGTCGGGTCAAATGCCGCAATCATTGTACGGACGGGCCAGTTGGAGTGTCAACTTGAGCCGCCGGACCCTCCCGCGCCCCGTGACCGGCGAGAGGATTTTGAAGCGGGTTGAGGAAAGATGGGTCTGTCGACAAGGTGCCGGCGGGCGTCTCTGAGTGTGGGTGCGGGCGAGTGAACCCGTGACCGGCTTGGAACACCGGCGAGGTCACGGTCCTTTCGGCGATAGGCGGTACCGCCTGAGGATGGTTTTGGCACGCGGCCCGCCGCGCCGTCGGGTCCCGGGCGGGTTCGGGCAGCCGTCGGGTCGCCAGGCCGGACAGAAGGGAGAGAGCGGGCTCCGGCGTGATGGGGAGTCCGCGCGGGGATGAGCCGATGAACAATGACCGAGCGTGTGACGTGCGGGATGTGGGGGAGGCCGGCGTGATTGCGCGAGCCCTTCGCCGGGCCGGTTCGTCGCGGATGGTGCTGGCCGGCATCGGAGATGACGCGGCGGTACTGCATGTGCCGCGCGGTGCGGCCCTGCTGGCCTCGTGCGATATGCTGGTCGAGGGCGTGCATTTTCGCCGGGACTGGTCTTCACCCGAGCAGGTGGGGGCGAAAGCGGCGGCCGTCAATCTCAGCGACATTGCCGCCATGGGTGGACGCCCCTCCGCGTTGTTGACCTCGCTGGCCCTCCCCCCCGCCCTTCCGGTCGCCTGGGTGGAGGCGTTCTATGCGGGTTTCGGCAAGGTCGCGGCGCAGTGGCAGGCCCCGTTGGCGGGCGGAGACACGGTGGGAAGCCCGGGGCCGGTAGTCGTGGACGTGACCGTCCTGGGGTACGCGCGACGGCCGGTGAAGCGCTTCGGTGCACAACCGGGTGATAACCTGGTGCTGACCGGCCCGGTGGGCGGGGCGGCGGCGGGTTTGGCGCTGCTGGCATCCGGATGCCGGTGGCCGGGGGGGTCTGAATGGGAACGCCGACTGCTGGCGGCACAACTGACACCCTCGGCGCGCGTGCGCGAGGGCCGGTGGCTCGCTGGAGGCGCGCGGGCCATGACCGATCTGTCGGACGGCTTGGGGATGGGACTGTTGGGCATCCTCGGCGACCGGGTGGGCGCGTCCATCGAGGGCTCGGCTGTGCCACGATCGGCCGGCCTCGAAGAAGCCGCCCGCCGGCTCGGGGTTCCCATCCGGTCGTGGCTGGTGGACGGAGGCGAAGACTATGAGCTGCTGGCCGCCGTGCCGGCCGAACGGCTGCCCCGGATGCAAGCGACCTTTGCCCGGCACGGTCGGGATCTTTTCGTCATCGGGACCGTCGAGGCGGAGCCGGGCATCCGCTGGCGGGAGGACGGGCGGGAGGTGAGCGTGACTGTCCGAAGCTTTGAGCACTTTCACCTGGACGGTTGAAGTTACCGCCGTGGCGGAGACCGAGCGCGCCGCCCAACGGCTGGCGGCGGTGTTGGTTCCGCCCGGCGTGGTGTTGGTGCGGGGGCCGTTGGGAGCCGGGAAGACGACGTTCGTGCGGGCATTGCTCCGCGCGGAGGGGGTGGTGGAGATGGTAAAGTCGCCCACCTTCGACTTGGTGCATCCGCACCGGGGTGACGGCCGACGGTTTCTCCACGTGGACCTGTACCGCTTGCAGCCGGTCCCGCCCCCGGAAGAGCTGGATGTTGACGGCGGCGATGCGCTGGTGCTGGTGGAGTGGGGAGAGGCGTGGGCGCCGTTCTGGCCGGATCGGGTCGAGGTGTCCCTCAGCCCGCGGGACGGCGATGCCCGGCAGATTGTCGTGGTCGGTTTCGGGGCCTGGGCGTCCCGTCTGGAACGCTGGGCGGCGGCATGAGGCCCTTGCTGTTAGCTTTGGATGCCTCCCAGGAGGGGGCTTCCCTGGCCATGGTGCAGGGGCAGCGGGTTCTGGCCACCATCGGGTGGAGCGAGGCTCAAAGCGCTGGCCGTCGGTTGGTGGACTGGGTGCAGGCGGCCGTGGAAGCCTTCGGCCGGCCGGACCGTCTCGCGGTGGGCGTCGGCCCGGGATCCTACACCGGCAGCCGGGTGGCGGTGACGGCCGCCAAAACTTTGGCTTGGGCTTGGGACTGTCCCTTAGTGGCGGTGTCCAGTCTGCAGGCATTGGCCGCCACCGTGGCCGACCGGGACGTGGTGGTGTTGGCGTCTGCAGAGCGGCGAGGCGACGACGTGTATGCCGGCCGTTACTGGCGCGGCCGGCACGGGGCGGAACCGCTGGAGGCAGACGGGGTCCATCATGTGTCGGATTTGCTGGGCGGCCTGCGCGCATCCGAAGACTTGACCGTGGCAGGTCCCCTGGCTGAGGATAGAGCCATGATGGCGTGCGGCCGGAGCATTCGGCCGGCGCGCCGCGAGGGTCCCATCGCCTTGGGAGTGGCCCGGGTGGCCGCGGCCGGACAAGGGGCGCCCGCAGACCCTTTGACACTGGAGCCCCACTATATCCGCCGTCCGCCGCCGGTTCCGCCGCTGCGGGGCGCCGACGTCCCTGACCGGCGGGCGTAGCTCCGGGGCGCAGAGGTTGCATCCGAGGAGAGGTGTCGCCGTGGCGATGTCGGAACAGGACGCCAGTGCCCTGGTGGTGCGGGATATGTACCTCAGCGACCTTGACGCTGTGATGACGATAGAGCGCCAGGCCTTTCCCACGCCGTGGTCCCGGGGGGCCTTTCAAACCGAACTGGTGGACAACACCTTTGCGGTGTACCTGGTGCTGGAGGTGCATGGGCGCGTGGCTGCGTATGGGGGCATGTGGCTCATCCTGGACGAGGCGCACGTGACCAATGTCGCCGTGGAGTCGGCTTTTCGTGGTCGCGGCTTTGGCGAGGCCATGATGAACGGCTTGATGGAACGCGCCCGCGCGCAGGGTTGTCGGCGCATGACGCTGGAGGTGCGGCGGGGCAATCTGGTGGCGCAGAATTTGTATCGCAAGCTGGGGTTTTCTCAATTGGGGATCCGCAAAGGGTACTACACCGACACCCACGAAGACGCCTTCATCATGTGGCGCGATCCTCTTTAGGCCGGGGCCGGTCCGGGGTTCGCGGAGGCGTCGGGCTGGGGACGGCGGTTCGGCTGCCCCACCAGGAGGCCACCGCCCCGAGCAGGGCGTAGCCGCCCCCACCCAGGAGCGCGGTCAGGCCGGTCGCTGTGTAGAGATGGAGCCCGTGCAGCGTGAGAGCGGCGGCGGGTGGGACGCCGTGGGTCGCGAGATCGGCGACAAAGGCCCGCGTGGCGGTGGGCGTCTGTTCCAGCGCCGCCGTGCCGAGGGCGCCGGCGGCACCGGCCGCGCCGCCCACCCAGAAGCCGGTGCGAAACGCCCGCCGTCCCCGACGCCGTGCACGGCGGCCCAACCCGACCAACAGAATGACGGCGAGCACGAATACGATCAGGTGGGCCGCATTCATGAGGTCGTAGCCGCCGGGCATCAGCGCCAGCAAACCGGGCGAGGCTAGGACCAACGTGAGGACCAAGGCCGTGAGAGCGATGGGCAGACACCTCCCCGAGGGATTGGGGTTCGCGGCGAATCGGCGAAGCCGATCCCGCCGCGTGTAGGATGCCCGAGAAGGGAGCAGGCATGTGGAGCGGGGCCAAGGGCTTTTCCTGGGCATCGAGTCGTCCTGCGACGAAACGGCGGCGGCCGTGGTGCGGGACGGCCGGAGCGTGGCGGGACAGGCGCTGGCGTCGTCCATCGCGCTTCAGACCGCGTACGGCGGCGTGGTTCCGGAAGTGGCGGCGCGCGAACATGTGGCGGCCCTGCCGGGCATTGTCGCCGAGGCCTTGCGGCAAGCCGACTGCCGTCCCGAGCAGCTGACGGCCATCGGAGTCACGGTGGGACCGGGTCTGGTGGGCTCCCTGCTGGTGGGTCTCACCGCCGCCAAGAGTCTCGCCCTGGCTTGGTCGCGACCGCTGTTGGGTGTCCACCACCTGGAGGCGCATCTGTATGCCAATGCGCTGGTGGCCCCGGTCCAATTCCCTGGTTTGGCGCTGCTGGTGTCCGGCGGGCATACGGGTCTGTGGTTGTGGAAGGACCACGGGGACTTGGTGCGGTTGGGCGAAACGGTGGATGACGCGGCGGGCGAAGCACTGGACAAGGGCGCCCGTCTCCTCGGGCTGGGATATCCGGGGGGCCCGGCGGTGGAGCGGCTGGCCCGCGCCGCGCATGGCCCCATTCCTCGGCTGCCGGTGGCGCACACGGGCCCCGATCAGCTGGACTTCAGCTTCAGCGGACTCAAGACCGCGCTGGCGCAGGGCATAGCGCGAGGAGGCTATGAACCCGCAGCCTGGGCGGCGGCGCTGGAGACAGCGGTCGTGGAGCAGTTGGTGGACCGTGTGCAACGAGCGCTGGAGCGCTGGCCCGTCGCCCATTTGTATCTGGCGGGCGGTGTGGCCGCCAACGGGCATTTGCGAACACAACTCCACGACATGGCCGCGGTCCGGTCGTTGGCCGTCCACATGCCGGAGCCGGCGTATTGTACGGACAATGGGGCCATGGTAGCCGCGGCGGCTGCCTGGCGGTTTCGCCCGGGGGTCTCGGCGTCCTGGACGCTGGGACCGCAGGTGCCGTATCCGTTGGGGCGAGCGCCCTCTCCCCTTGGCTCGTGAAAGGGGCGTCCACACGCCGGACGGCGCAGCGGACATGGGAAATGACGAAGGGGGCTCAGCCACGATGCTGCTGCCGTTTGGAGACTTCGAGCCACGGCTGGAGATGCCGTGCTTTGTCGCGCCCGGCGCCCACCTCATCGGCCGGGTGGAGGTGCGGACCGAGGCGTCGGTATGGTTCAATGCGGTGCTGCGGGGGGATGAGGCCGCCATTGTGGTGGGCGAGGGCAGCAACGTCCAGGACGGGGTTGTCATTCACACCGACCCCGGTCATGTCTGCACCATTGGCACCGACGTCACCATCGGCCACAACGCCGTGATACATGGAGCGGCCATCGGCAACCGGGTTCTGGTGGGGATGGGCGCCGTGATCCTGACCGGGGCCGAGGTGGGCGACGGATCGCTGGTGGCGGCCGGCAGCCTGGTGACGGAGCGTCAGAGGATTCCGCCGGGAAGCGTGGCGATGGGAGCGCCGGCGCGCGTGGTGCGAAGGCTGACAGCCGAGGAGCAGGAGCAGATAGCGTGGTCGGCCGCCCATTATCGCGAGCTTTGGCACAAAGGAGGGTGGGGCTAAACGAGCGCGACACCGGACGCCGGAGCTCGCCGGGTCCATTTTATCGGCATTGGCGGGTATTCCATGAGCGGGCTGGCCTTGGCGCTGCAGGCCAAGGGCTGGGTGGTGAGCGGTTCCGACGCCCGGCGGTCGGACCGCACCGAGCGTCTCGAGCAGGCGGGCATTGCGGTAGCCTATGGACACGCCGCGGCCCACTTGGGCGACGCGGAATGGGTGGTGTACAGCACCGATGTGCCCGAATCCAACCCGGAGCGAGCGGCTGCCCGTGAGCGGGGGCTCGCCCTCTATCATCGGTCGCAGATCTTGGCGGCCTTGATTCAGGATCGCCAAGCGATCTGCGTGACGGGGACCCACGGGAAGACCACCACGACCAGCATGATTGGCGTGATCCTCCGTCGCGCCGGCCTCGATCCCCTGGTGTTGGTGGGCGGGGAGGTGGCGGACCTGGACGGCAGCAATGTGTTCTTGGGACGCGGTTTATGGGCCGTGGCGGAGGCGGACGAGAGCGACGGCTCCTTTTTGCGCTATCACCCCCACGTGGCGGTGGTGACCAACGTGGAGCCCGAGCATCTGGAGCATTACGGGGGCCGCTTCGAGAACGTGGTGGCCGCCGTGGAGCAGTTTATCGGCCAGGTGCGCCCGGGTGGCATCGCCGTTCTGGGCGCGGAGGATCCGGTGCTGGCCGCGCTGGCCCCCGGCCTGAACTGCCCGCTCGTCACCTTTGGTGCGGGCGGCATCGTCGAAGCCGCCGACATTCGTGTGGATCCCGCCGGGTCCTCGTTTGCTGTCCACTGGGAGGGACGCCGACTGGGCGAGGTCCGGCTGGCGCGTCCGGGGCGCCACAATATTGACAATGCCTTGGCCGCCGTGGCTGCCGCCCGTCATGTCGGAGTCGAGTTCGCCGTCATCCAAGAGGCTCTGGCGGGATTTCGCGGCGCACGGCGACGATTTGAAGAGGTGCTCCGCGAGGGGGGCATCCGTGTGGTGGATGACTACGCGGTGCATCCGACCGAGATTCGCGCGACGCTGCAGGCGGCCCGTCAGGTGACGGACGGCCGGGTCGTGGCGGTCTGGCAGCCGCATCGGCTGGCGCGGCTGCAGGCCTTGTGGAAGGAGTTTCTGGCGGTGGCGGGGCTGGCCGACGTGCTGGTCGTGACGGATCTGTATGCGCCTGCGGGGAAGACGAGCGCTCCCGGCGTGGACGCGGAGCACTGGGTGGCCGAGGCTCAACGGCTCCATCCGAACGTCCGCGTGGTCTATGCCGGAGGGGTTCCCGCCGCGGCCGATGTCGTGGCAGTTCTGGCCCGCCCGGGGGACCTCATCGTTACCTTGGGCGCGGGCGATGTCGGGCGGCTGGCGGAGTTGCTGCGGGGGAGGCTGGACCGGTGCGCGCCCTGTCCTTGACGCGTGTGCCCGAGCCGGTGATGGCCGTCTGGCGGGGACTGGCCCACGCCGCGGTCACCTGGCTGGTGGGTGGGGCGGTGCGCGACTTGGCCTTGGGATTGGCGCCGGTGGACTTTGATCTGGCCACCGCGATGCCACCCGACGGGGTGATGCGGTGGGCCGAACAGGCCGGACTGGCGGTGGTACGCGACGGTCTGGCCTATGGCCGGGTCGGCCTGCGGATGGCGTCGGGGCGCGTGGATGTGACCACCTTCCGCCGCGAGGGAGTCTATCCCGATAGGCGCCACCCCGCCTCCGTGGCCTGGACGGCCGACGGCATCGCCGATTTGGGCCGTCGCGACTTTACCGTCAACGCCATGGCCGTCCCCCTGGACGGGGGTATCATCGACCCCTGGGACGGGCTCGCCGACCTGGAACGGCGCTGCTGGCGTGCGGTCGGCGACGCCGAGGTGCGCCTGGCCGAGGATGCGCTCCGTGTGCTCCGCGCGGTCAGATTCCTCGCCTATGCCCCCGGCGACTGGCGGTGGGCGCCCGACCTCGGTGCGGCGCTCAGGCGGCAGGCGGCTTCGGCCCTGTCGCTGTCCCCCGACCGACAGAGTGCGGAGTGGCGCGCCATCCTGCTTCACCCGTTTCCCCAGCGGGCCGTGGCCGCCGGGGCGGACCTGGGCCTGTGGCCGCCGTGGCCGGCGGGGATGCCCGACTTGGGACGTCTCCCCACCCCGGGGGAGCGGGTCGCGTTGTTGCGGGCGCTCGGGTGGCGGCCCGGCATCATGAAGGTACGGTGGCCTCGATCCTGGGAAGGGGAGGCGGCCCGATTGCTGAGCGGGCTGTCTCGCGGCCGCGCCCCGCGGGAATTGGCCTTGCCGGCGGCCCGATTGGCCTCCGTACTGGGCCGACCCTGGAGACCGGCCCCGGTGAGCGCCGAGGAGTTAATGCGCGCCTTGGAACTGGCGCCGGGGCCGCTGGTGGGCATCCTGCAGCGCCGGTTGGACCAGTGGGCCGCTGCTCTCGCGCAGCCTCCCAGCACGGCCGAAGCCGTGCGTCAGGCGCGACGGCTGTTGGCATCCCTGCCGGCCCCGCCCGCCCGTCGATAAAGAGTTGGCCCGTCCGACGGCGGGCGGCTCGGACTATGCTATCTTTGAAAAAATACGGTCGAGGAGGGTGGCCTGAGTGACCGAGCAGGACAAGTTTGGTCGCGAAGGCTTGACCTTTGACGATGTCCTCCTGGTGCCCCGGGCGTCGTCGGTGCTCCCCCGCCATGTGGATGTCGGCACCCGCCTCACGCGGCGGATCCGACTGAACATCCCCATCGTGTCGTCCCCGATGGATACGGTCACGGAGTCGCGCATGGCGATCGCCATGGCGCGTGAGGGCGGGATGGGCGTCATCCACAAAAATCTGAGCGCCGAGCAGCAGGCGGCGGAAGTGGACAAGGTCAAGCGTTCCGAGCACGGTGTGATTATCGATCCCTTTTTCCTCGGTCCTGAGTCCCTGGTGTCCGAAGCGCTCGCCATGATGGCCCGCTACCGCATTTCCGGGGTCCCGATTGTTCGTGAAGGCGGCTATCTGGTCGGGATCCTCACCAATCGCGACCTTCGCTTCGAGACGCGATTCGAGCGACCTGTCAGCGAGGTGATGACGCGGGATCATCTCGTCACCGCCCCGGAAGGCACGACGCTGGAAGAGGCCAAGGAGATTCTCGGCCGCCACAAGATCGAGAAGCTGCCCTTGGTGGACGCGCATGGCCGGCTGCGCGGTCTCATCACCATCAAGGACATCGAGAAGGCCCGCAAGTTTCCCAACGCGGCCAAGGACGACAACGGGCGGCTGCTGGCGGCCGCGGCCGTCGGTGTGGGGCCCGAGCATCTGGAGCGCGTGGAGGCGCTGGTGGCCGCCCGCGTGGATGTGGTGGTGGTGGACACGGCTCATGGACATTCGCGGGGAGTGTTGGACCAGGTGCGCCTGATCAAGGCGCGCTTTCCCGACGTGGAAGTGGTGGCCGGCAATGTGGCCACACGGGAAGGGACCGTGGCGCTGATCGAGGCGGGCGCCGACGCGGTCAAGGTCGGGGTGGGGCCGGGGTCCATTTGCACGACGCGGGTGGTGGCGGGCGTGGGCGTGCCCCAAGTGACGGCGGTGTTTGAAGCCTATCGAGCCGCCCAGGCCTATGATGTGCCCGTCATCGCCGACGGCGGGGTTCGCCTCTCGGGTGACTTGGTCAAGGCGGTGGCGGCCGGGGCGTCGTCGGTGATGATTGGATCGTTGTTGGCCGGGTGCGATGAGAGCCCCGGCGAGATGGAGATTTTCCGCGGCCGCAGCTTTAAAGTCTATCGGGGCATGGGTTCGCTGGGAGCCATGCGGGAAGGATCCAGGGACCGGTATTTCCAAGAGGAGATCACCGACGAGAAGCTGGTGCCCGAAGGGATTGAGGGCCGTGTCCCCTACCGTGGCGCGGTGTCTGACACCATCTACCAGCTGGTTGGGGGCCTGCGGGCGGGAATGGGTTACTGCGGGGCCGCCACCCTAAAGGAGTTGGCGGAGGAGGCGGTGTTCGTGCGCATCACCAACGCGGGGCTCATGGAAAGTCACCCGCATGATGTGCAGATCACCAAGGAGGCCCCGAACTATCAGACGTTTTGAGCGGATCGCACGATCAGGGATCGATGACGGGAAGGAAGAGGGACCGGGTTTGGCCAAACTGACCATCGAGGGGCGCATCCCGCTGAATGGCGCGGTGTCCATCAACGGATCCAAGAACAGTGCGCTCGCGCTCATTTCGGCCGCCATGCTGGCCCGAGAGGGCCGTGTGATCTTTGAGAACGTCGCCCCGGGCAGCGACGTTCAAGATCTATGCGAGATTGTCATGGCGGTCGGCGGCGATGTCCGCTGGCTGGACCGCACAACGCTGGAGCTGTGGTGCGCGCCTTTGGAAGGGCATGCGGCCCCGTACCATCTCGCGCGTAAGCTGCGGGCCTCCACCTACGTGGTGGGCGCCTTGCTGGCGCGGGTGGGGGAGGCGGATGTCGCGTTTCCCGGCGGGTGCCAGATCGGCTCGCGCCCCGTGGATTTCCATATTCGCGGTTTTCAGGCTCTGGGGGCGGACATGTCCCTTGAGCACGGATCCATTCGGGGCCGCGTTCACCGGCGGCTCAAAGGGACCCGCATCTATATTGAGCGGGCATCTGTCGGCACCACGGTCAATATGATGATTGCCGGGGCGCTGGCCGAGGGCACGACCATCCTGGAGAACGCTGCCATGGAGCCGGAAATCGTTGATTTGGCCACTTTTCTCAACGCGATGGGAGGCCATGTGCGCGGAGCCGGGACCAACCTGGTACGGATTGACGGGGTAGAGCGCCTGCACGGCGTGCGCCACGAGGTGATTCCCGACCGGATTGAGGCGGCCACGTACTTGATGGCGGCCGCCACGACGCGCGGCTCGGTCGAAGTTCGCGACGTCATTCCGGAGCATTTCCGCACCGTCCTCTTGAAACTGGAGCAGGCCGGCGGGGAAATCGAGGAGCACGCGGACCGGGTGCGGGTGACGTTTCCGCAGCGGGCCAAGGCGGTGGACATTGAAACGCTGCCGCATCCTGGCTTTCCGACCGATTTGCATCCGCCCATGGTGGCGCTGCTCACGTTGGCCGACGGCGTGGCCGTGGTGCAGGAGACGGTGTTTGACAACCGCTTCGCCTACACGCATGAGCTGGCGCGCATGGGTGCCAGCATCAAGGTGGACCGCGACACGGCCATTGTCCGCGGGGTGGAGCAGTTGACCGGCTCTCCGGTCGAAGCGCAGGATCTGCGGGGCGGGGTGGCCTTGGTGTTGGCGGGGCTGGGGGCGGAGGCGGAGACGGAGATCAATGGCGTCGAGCACGTCGACCGGGGCTATGTGGGGTTGGCCGAGAAGCTGCAGGCCCTCGGAGGGCACGTGACCCGCCGCGAATGACGGCTTGGCGGGCGTCCGCCCCGTCTTGAGAATGCCCATCACGGGTGAGACGGCGGCGAGGGGATCGGAGGAGGCTGGCAGGATGGCGGAAACGGTGGTGGTGGGTTTCGCGCGAACGCCGTTCGGAAGTTTCGGCGGCCGTTTAAAGGACGTGCCCGCCACGGATTTGGGGGCGCATGCTATTCGCTACGCGCTGGCGCGCGCGCAGATTGCCGGTGCCGACGTGGATTATGTCTACATGGGTCAGGTGCTGCAGGCGGGAGCGGGACAGATTCCCTCCCGTCAAGCCAGCATGAAGGCCGGTTGCCCGGATACGGTTCCGTCGGACACCATCAACAAGGTGTGTGCGTCGAGTCTCCGGGCGGTCAACCTGGGCGACATGGCGATTCGCCTCGGCGAATCCCGGGTCGTGGTGGCGGGCGGGATGGAGAGCATGTCGCAGGCGCCGTATTTGGTTGGCGGAGCCCGTTGGGGGCTTCGGATGGGGGACGCCGCGCTGGTGGACAGCGCGGTGTACGACGGGCTCACCTGCAGCTTCGGCCAGTGCCACATGGGCGTTTATGGCAGTGATGTGGCGGCGGAATTTGAGATTACCCGGGCCGCTCAGGACGCCTGGGCGTATAGGAGCCATCAGAGGGCCCTGGCGGCGATGGACCGAGGTCGGTTGGCGGAGGAGATTGAGCCGGTGACGGTGCCGGGCCGGAAGGGTTCAAGCATCCGGGTCGAACACGACGAATCGCCCCGGCGTGACACGTCCCCGGAGAAATTGGCCGCCTTGCGCCCGGTGTTCCGGCCCGATGGTACGGTCACCGCCGGCAATGCGCCGGGGTTGACGGACGGCGCGGCCGCCCTGGTGCTGATGGAGCGGGCCGAGGCGGAGCGGCGGGGCGTCCCGATTCTGGCCACGATCGTCAGCCAGGCGCAGGTGTCGGAGGCCCCTCGATATCTGGCCACGGTGCCGGCCCACGCCGGGTTGAAGGCGCTGGACCGCGCCGGACTGACGGTGCAGGATGTGCATCTGGCGGAGATCAACGAGGCATTCGCCGCCGTGACCCTGACCAGCATACAATTGACCGGTCTGGATCCGGAGATCGTGAACGTGAACGGCGGCGCGGTGGCGTTGGGCCACCCCATCGGCGCTTCCGGCGCCCGCATCCTGCTGACGCTGATTCAGGAACTGCTCCATCGCGGGGGCGGGTACGGTCTGGCCGCCATCTGCAGCGGAGGCGGGCAAGGAGAGGCCACCGTGGTGCGGGTGGACTGACCGCGATGCCCCACTCCGACGTGTCCGCGGACGGCCCCGACGCTCGGCGCCTGTTTCGAATCGGGCGCCGGCCGCAGGCGGCCACGCGTCTTCCCTATGTGCTGGAGATTCCCCTGAAGTCCGGGGCCCTGGTCCTGGCAACGCGCGCGCCATGGCCCGTCGGCGGGGATCTGTACTGTCACCGACTGGAATCCTGGCCCCAAGACGCCGTGGTCGAGGACAGCGTGCCGGTGGTGGACGTCTGGCGCCAGGGCGCGGCCGTCCACCTGATTCTGGACCGCCGGCAGCGGCGGCGTTCGCTGTTCGTGTGGGCGCACAAGGACAGCCGCGAATTGATTTTTTGGCGAACCCAGCGCACCATGACCCAGGCCCGTCCCGGCATCCGGATTCCCGCCGCCCGAAGCCTGAAGCGGGTCTTGGTGGTAGATGTGGATCAGCGCGAGCGCTATCCGTGGAAATTTTCCGGGCGCCAGGTGACGAGACGGCGCCGGGAACTGCCATGCGGCGATTACGCGGTCCGGATGGGCGACCGCTACGTGGCGGTCGTCGAGCGCAAGACGGTGGAAAACCTGATCCAGGGTCTGAATGACGGCACACTGCGCCTCGCCTTGGCGGAATTGTCCGGATGGCCGCGGGCCGCCCTGTTTGTCGAAGGACGCGTGAGTGATCTCGCCAAGCAGCAGCCGGCCCGCGCCTCGTGGCTCTTGAACTTGACAGCCGCCCTGCAAGCGGAATTTCCGCGGGTGGCCTGGCACTTTCTGGAGAACAGACACTGGGCGGAGGATATGGCCTACCGATGGCTGGCGGCGTCCGTGCAGTTGGAGTCCCGGACGGCCCCGGCCCCGTCCGAAGAAGCCGGGCACACTCCCGTGGTGCGGTTGGACAACGACGCCCGGCGGGAGACGGCGCTGAATCAGGCCCGCCACGGCGTGGTGTGGACGCGCGCCGCCTACGGTGAAGCGTTTCACGTGGCCTATCCCACCGCCGCCCAAGACCTGGACCGGTTGGTCCAGGACGGACTGTTGGCGGTGGTGGGCGGGCGACCACGCCGTTATTACCCGGTGGACCCCGGCGCGACGGATCCTCAGAGCCCATTGCCCGGGTAGCTCCAAAGGTGGTGGCCGATGGGATTCGAACCTCCCGGCGTCACGCCGATGGGCAGGAAATCCACTCCGTCGGGAATGTTGAGATAGCCCGGTGCGCTGCCCGGCACGCCGGTGTGGCCGTATTGCCAGACGATTTGATTGGTCGCGGGGTTGATGACGATAACCCGGTCGTTGTGGTCGTCGTTCACCAGCACGAGGCCGTTTTTCAATTCGACGGCCAGCGAGGGCTGGTTCAGCGCCCCGGGACCGGACGTCACCGCGTATTCCCACAGCACTTGACCCGTGTGGGGATTCATTTTGACGATGTAGCCCGGATTGTTGTAGAACGCCACGATGACGTTGCCGTGCGGGGTGAAGTTGGCGTCCGACGGGTAGGGAAAGCTGGTGAGCCCGGGGAACTGGCGCGGAAACGCCAGCGTCCACACCACCTGGCCGTTCCGGTTGAGCAGAATGGCGTCGTTGCCGTTGATTTGGGTGACCAGCATCCCCTGATTCGGGGCGGGAAAGTCGCCGTTGGGAGCGGAGAAGCTGGTGGGCGGGTTGACGGCCATCACCCCGGTTTGGCCATATTGGCGGACGATTTGGTGGGTCGCCCGATTGATAAATAGGATGCGTTGGTTGCGGATGTCGGCGTCCGTGATGAGTCCGCCGTCACGCGCGTACAGAAAGGCGTCGTCCGGTGTGTTCAGATATCCGGGCGCCGATCCGGCGACGCCCGGATGGCCGTATTCCCACACCACGCGCTCGGTGCGGAAATTGATGATGGCCACGGTGTTGTGGCCCTCTTCATTGGTGATAATCTCATCGAAGTGGGGCCCAAAGAACACGTCGTCGTCGTCGACCAGCGGCGAGGGCTGGCCCGGCGGCGGAAACTGCCAGATGATCCGCTTGCCCGGCGTCACCAGCAGGATGCGGTTGTTGTGGGAGTCCGCAATCAGAATGTCGCCCGGAATCAGGGGATTGGGGTGAAGGCTTTTCCAGGGCAACCGTCGCTGCGCCGCGATTCGGCGCACCGGAGCCGGTGCCGGGTGAGATCGATGGGCATGCGAGGGTGTGGCGGGCGCGGCCGCCGCTCCGCATCCGGCCAAAGCCAACAATAAAACCACGGCCCCCAAGGCCCTGGGGGCTTGTCCCCTGTGATGAGTCAAACGTCTTTGCCTCCCGCCGTCGGTGATGTGTTCAGCAGTGTAGCCCTACGGCCCGGAGGCTACTCGCCTCAGCCGCGGTGAGCCGCTCGCCGTCCCAGCAGCTCCCAGGCCGCCAGCGCCGCTGCGGCCAGCAATCCCAGCGGGAGCAGCCAAAACCAAAAGCCGCCCCACCGGAGCAGCACCACCACCCCCACCACGACCAGCGCCGCCGAAACGAAGGGATGGCGGTGCGCCTGGGACCAAGCCAGGAGCAGGAATCCCACCCCGACCGCCATCATCAGCGCCCAGAGCACCAAATGCAACAGGAAACCGGCCAGCACCACCAGGGCCACCACAATGACGGCGCCCCGCACCCATCCTGCCACGGTTCCCCCTCTCCGACCGGGCCCACGGCCCGGACAACCTTTTCCGGCATTGTAGCACCGCACGGCGCCGGAGGGCTATTGGCCGGCGGCGGCCAAGAGTTCGGAAACTGTCACCAGACGATAGTGATGGCGCATGAGCCAGGGCAAAAGGACGGAGAGGGCGGCCACAGTTTCCTGACGGTTGCCGCCGCCGTCGTGAAACAGAACAATGCTCCCGGGACGTATCAGCCGCTCGACCTGACCGACGATGAACGCCACGCCGGGGCGCGTCCAGTCGCGGGTGTCAACGTCCCAGAGCACCAGCGTCAGGTGATGTGAGGCGAGGATTCGGACCAGGGCCGGGCTTCGATAGCCGAACGGCGGCCGAAACAAGCCTATCGTCAAGCGGGGAGCCGTCCGATGCAAGAGGTGGATTTCTTGTTCGGCATCCCGCACCATAGAGGCGGCGCCCACGCGGTTGAGGTTCAAGTGAGTCATTCCGTGCAGGCCGATCTCCATTCCGGCTGCCGCCTCTTGCGCGAGCAGACCGGGGTTCTCGGCCACTTTGTCGCCGAGAACGAAAAACGTGGCCCGGGCGTGATAGCGTTGCAGCAAGGAAAGGATGTCCGGGGTGTAGGGGGCCTGGGGGCCGTCGTCAAACGTGAGGGCCGCCATCGGCAATGTGGTGGGCACCCGCGAGACGGCGCCGGCCGGGGAACCGTGCAGCCACCATAAGAGGGGCAGGAGGGCCAGAAGCCACCAGAATCGGGTGCGGGCCACTGTGACACCTCCTGGATGGGCAGCCGGTTCAATCGTATGTGCAGGACGCAGAGGGGATGCGGGATCGTGCGGCAGTTTCGGTTGGCGGTGTGGACCGTGGGAGGGTTCGCCGTCGTGTCCGTGCTGGTGGCGGTACATCGCGGCGCCCTTCCCGGGGGATTGTCCGAGTGGGCGTTGGGGGCAGGCCTCTTGGCGTGTGCGTTGAGTGTCGCCCTGCTGGCAGGGGCGGGGCCGCGCACGGAAGGGGCGACGTTGGGCGGGCTCTGGGCGGGCCTGTTGGGCTTGGGCCTGCTGGCCTGGCCCGCGTCCGGCAGCGGTCTGTTTCGGGGGGCTCTTCTGGGAGCATCCGTGACCCTGTTGGGATTAAGTCCCCGCCTGCTGCTGCGGGCCTACGGGCGGGCTCGCGCGCCGGCGGCGGAGCGGTTGCAGAAGGAGGCGAGGCGCGATGGGGGGCGCGGACTTTGACCGACTCAGTCATCTCAATGCCCAAGGCGAGGCGCACATGGTGGATGTGGGCGGCAAGCCGGCCACAGAGCGGGGTGCTGTAGCCGAGGGCTGGCTATCCACCAGCGTCGAGACGCTCCGCCGCCTGCGGGCGGGCGAGACGCCCAAAGGGGACGTGCTGGCCGTGGCGCGCGTGGCAGGCATCATGGCGGCCAAACGGACGGCCGAGTGGATCCCGCTCTGCCATTCGCTGTCCCTGAGTGGCGTGGAGGTTGACATTGCTCTGGGAGAGACCGGGATCGCGGTGAGCGCCTCCGTCCGCACCCGTGGCTCCACGGGAGCGGAAATGGAGGCGTTGACGGCGGTGTCGGCCACGTTGCTGACGCTTTACGACATGCTGAAGGCGGTGGACCGATCGATGGAGCTGGGACCCGTGCGTCTGGTGGAGAAGTGGGGGGGACGTTCCGGCCATTTTCGCCGCGACGCCCGCTTCCATGTTTGAGGCGGCGGTGCTGACCGTAAGCGATGGCGTGTTTGCCGGTGTCCGCGCGGATGTTTCCGGGGAATGGCTGGTGGAACGGCTGCGCCGCGATTTCTCGGTCACAGGGCGGGCGGTGGTTGCGGATGACGAGGCGGCCATCGTGGAGCGCCTGCGGGCTTGGACGGGGCGGTTCGCCCTGGTGGTCTCGACCGGCGGAACGGGCCTCGGCCCCCGGGACGTTACGCCGGAGGCCGTGCGGCGCGTCATCACCCGGGAAGTGCCCGGGATGGCCGAGGCGATGCGGGCCCCGTTTGTGGGGTCCAATCCGCACGCCATGCTGTCCCGGCAGGTGGTGGGGGCCGTGGGCTCCACGCTCATCGTGGCGTTGCCCGGGTCGGCCCGGGCGGTGGCGGAATGCTGGGACGCCGTCGCGCCTGCGGTGCCGCACGCGCTGAATCTGTTGGCAGGCCGAACAGCTCACGAAGAGAGCTCGCCAAATCGGGCGAAATCCGGAGAATGAGCCAGAGGTCTTTCGATCTGTGACCCTCCGGTTCCCGCACGCCCAAGCAGAGACACTCATCGTTTCTCGCGGGGATTTGATTCCCGGCGGGGACATGGGTATAGTTACCGGTGGAGCTGTTAGCACTCACGGGCATTGAGTGCTAACCAATCCCCGACGGACGAAGGAGGGACTTTGATGGACATCCGCCCACTTGCGGACAAGGTTGTGGTGGAAGTTATCGAAGAGGAGAAGACCGCCTCCGGAATCGTGCTGCCGGATGTGGCCAAGGACAAACCGCAGCGGGCCAAGGTGGTCGCGGTGGGTCCGGGCCGCTGGTTGGACAACGGGCAGCGGATCCCGGTAGAGGTGGCGGTTGGCGATGTTGTGCTGTTCGATCAGGGAGCCGGTACTCGCTTGAAGGTGGAGGATCGGGCCCTTTTGGTTTTGGCGGAGAAGGACATCGCGGCTGTCCTGGTCAGCCAAACGGTGGCGGTCTGAGTCTACCGCCTGTGAACGCGGCGCCGAGTGAACGCGGAGACGGGGCGCGCGTGGTGGCAGGAGACGCGGTGGCGCGACGGATTCGGGGCGGGGTCCCCGAGGGGCGGACGGCGATCGCGTGAATGGGAGAGACTGGGGACGGTACGGTGGTTCGGGAAGCGGTTTGCCAGGCGCTTAAGGTATGAGGAGGTTCTGGGATGGCCAAGCAGATGGTATACGAGGAGGAGGCCCGCCGGGCGTTGGAGCGCGGCGTGGACAAACTGGCCAACGCGGTCAAGATCACGTTGGGACCCCGGGGTCGCAACGTGGTGCTGGAGAAGAAATTTGGAGCGCCGCTCATCACCAACGACGGTGTGACCATTGCGCGCGAGATCGAGCTGGAAGACCCGTTTGAGGCAATGGGTGCCCAGCTGGTGAAGGAAGTGGCCACGAAGACCCAGGATGTGGCGGGCGATGGGACCACCACCGCGACGCTGCTGGCGCAGGCCATGATCCGCGAGGGTCTGAAGAACGTGACGGCAGGCGCGAACCCCATGGGCATCAAGCGGGGCATCGAGCGTGCCGTCGAGGTGACCGTGGAAGAGATCAAGAAGCTGTCGCAGCCGGTCAAGGGCACGGACGCCATCACCCAAGTGGCGTCGGTCTCCGCCAACGACGCCGAAATCGGCAAACTGATCGCCGAAGCGATGGAGAAGGTCGGAGCGGACGGGGTCATCACCGTCGAGGAATCCAAGAGCATGGGGACCACCTTGGAAACGGTCGAGGGCATGCAGTTCGACCGCGGCTACATCTCCCCCTACATGGTGACCGACACGGAGAAGATGGAGGCGGTTCTGTCTGATCCGTTGATTCTGATCACGGACAAGAAGATATCGGCCATCCAAGATCTGCTGCCCGTACTCGAAAAAGTCGTGCAGCGCGGCAAGCCGATTCTGCTGATCGCGGAGGACGTCGAAGGCGAGGCCCTGGCGACCCTGGTCGTCAACAAGCTGCGCGGCACCTTGACCGCCGTGGCCGTGAAGGCGCCGGGCTTCGGGGACCGCCGCAAGGCCATGCTGGAGGACATTGCCATCCTGACCGGCGGACAGGTCATCTCGGAGGACATTGGCCTCAAGCTCGAAAACGTCTCGATCGAGATGCTGGGTCACGCGCACCAGGTGAAAGTCGCGAAGGAAGAAACCACCATCGTCGGTGGCTACGGGTCCCAGGAGAACATCAAGAAGCGCATCGCGGTCATCAAGAACCAGATTGAGGAGAGCACGTCGGATTACGACAAGGAGAAGCTGCAGGAGCGGCTGGCCAAGCTCTCCGGTGGTGTCGCCGTCATCCAGGTGGGAGCGGCGACCGAAGTGGAGCTGAAGGAAAAGAAGCTCCGGATCGAGGACGCGCTCTCGGCCACGCGGGCCGGCGTTGAGGAGGGCATGGTGGCCGGAGGCGGCACCGCGCTGATTCGCGCCCTGCCGGCGGTGGCTCGCCTGGCGGACACGCTGACGGGCGACGAAAAGGTGGGCGCGGAGATTGTCCGTCGCGCCTTGGAGGAGCCGGTGCGCCAGATTGCCTTCAATGCCGGCCAAGAGGGCTCGGTGGTGGTGGCCCGTGTCAAGACCGAGTCGGGCAACGTGGGATACAACGCCGCCACGCAGCAGTTCGAGGACCTGGTGGCGGCCGGTGTGGTGGATCCGGCCAAGGTTGTGCGCACCACTGTGCAGAACTCGGCCTCCATCGCGGCGATGCTGCTCACGACCGAGTGCCTCGTGGCCGACAAGCCCGAAAAGAAAGAGCCGGCCATGCCCAATCCGGGCATGAACGACATGATGATGTAGGGCGTCGAGCGACATCGAGAAGGCCGCCGGGAGAACCCGGCGGCCTTTTCAGCGCGCGGCGGGCCGGCGACCAGGAAAAGTTTGCCACCTCACTTGAAAATGGCAGGAATCCCCATATCAGCGGCCAAATTATGATGAGGGAGCGACCCCAATCATTGCCGGAACGCGAATGTCTGTCATTGCCGGGATGGGGAATAAAGCGGGGATGGACTGGGAAGGCTTGGTACAGCACAGCGACGAGAGGGGGGACTCCCTCAGGGAGACCGATGAACGTGACATTGACCCAGATTGCGCGGGTGGCCCCGGACGTGGCCGTCCGCCTCAGGGAAGCCATTCGCGAGAACCGTCTTCAGGCCGAGAGGATGACGGGCGTGGCCGGGCGCCCCTATGCATTGACCACGGAGGCGCTGGCCGCTTGGGATCCGGGGCTCCGTTCCCTGTGCCTGGCGTTGGAGGGAGGAGCGGGCCGCGATGTTGCGGTGCGGGGTCGTCGGGGCACGCCGAAGGTCTCGGAGTCCGCGGTGGATCCGGACCACCTCGGGCGGCTCGTCAGCATTATGGAGAGTCAGTCCACGATGCTGCGCACCTTAGTCGAGGCGATGGCGCGGGATGCCGATCAGCGCGAGGACCGATTGGGCCGCATGCAGGAGGAGTTGCAGCAGTTGTCGTACAAGCTGGGTCAGGCGCATCAGGAGATTGGCCGTTTGGAGCGGCATCTGGCGGAGCGGCGGATCGGCCGCGCGGAGGAGGCCTGAGCAGCCCGTCGACGGGGGGTCAACGCATTGAATGCGGCGCGCGCACTTGTCGCTTCAACGCGCACGGACACTGCGCCCTCGACGCGCTCACCATAGCGGCGCATCCGCTCGGTGGGATGACGGACGGGTGGGGCCGGCCCGCCCCACCCACCTATTGCGTCAGCCATGAGCCTCGCTGACGAAAAGGCCAGAGCCCTCCGGGGCCCTGGCCTTTTTCCGCCACCCGTGAGTCGCTGTCCCTCCAAGCGCGTCGCCCGATGACGGCCGTCGGTCGGGGCCTGGAAGGACCGGTGAGAGGAGCCACCAGCGCCATCCGCCCAGCGAGGCGTCCAGGGTAAGCGGCGGGCGGAGCCCGACCCGCACGCAGGCGAAGCCATGGCGTCAGGACGCCGGAAGCTGAGGGATGGAGGTGTCCGGCCCAGCCCGATCGCGGGGCTGGGCATCGCCGTCGAAACGTGTTCAACGCCGGGATGGACAAGATGCAGGCCGGCGGGAGACCGGATGGCGGTGGCCGGCGTTGGAAGACCGGGGGCGGCCAGACGGTGCCCAGCCGGCACAGGGACATCGCCAAGGTCTGTCCGCGGCCCTAGCCCGGCACGGCGCCCCGACGCCTAAAGGTGCCGCGCCCAGGATCCGCGGGGTGAATGCGTCATCCTGCACGCATAAGAACCTTTCTGGTGTACTGTTTGAGTGACGGGTGCCGGCGCGGAGCGGCCCCAAGGGGTGGGTGGCGCGATTTCTCGACACGGTTTTCGGCGAAAGGAGCTGTGCCATGGCGGCAAGAACTCCCGGCCTGTGCGCGATGGCCGAAGTGAGGCGGCGAACCGGTCTCACCGAGCGACAGATTCGCTATTACGAGACGCAGGGATTGGTCGCACCCCTGCGCTCGGCCGGACGACAGCGTCTCTTTTCGATGGCCGACGTGGAACGTTTGGCCGAGATCAAGCGCTGGTTGGACGAGGGACTGAGCCTGAAGGCCGTGCGCGACAGACTGGCCGAGGCGGTTTTGCCGAGCGAGGAGGAGAGCACCGATGCCCCGGGATATTTCCGGGGCCAGAGGTGGGTCCGGCAGGGACACACAGAGCCGTCTCGGCGATCCCCGGTGGATCGGTCGTCCTGGCAGCGGCAGCGGGAATCCGACAACGATGGCGTCTACGAAGCCAAACCGTGGTAAACCGGGATCGGGTGGGATGAGTCGCGGGACGGAGCGGGGATTCGCCCGCCGTCCTCGAAAGGGATGGTGAGGAGACAGGCGATGGCCGTGCTATATCCGGGCGAGCGTACCGAAGTGCTGATTGGCGCCGATCAAATCGCGCGCAAGGTGGAGCAGTTGGCCCACCGGATCACCCTGGATTATCAGGACAAGCCCCTGGTTTTGATCGTGATTCTCAAGGGGGCGTATGTGTTTGCGGCCGATCTGATCCGCCATGTTGAGCTGCCGCTGCATGTGGATTTCATGGCCTTGTCCTCCTACGGGCCGTCCTCGCGGTCTTCGGGGGTGGTGCGCATCCAGAAAGATCTGGACCATCCCATAGACGGCCAGCATGTCCTCATCGTTGAGGACATCGTGGATACGGGTCTCACCCTGAACTATCTGTTTGGACATTTGAAGGCGCGCGGCCCGCAGTCGGTGCGCATCTGCGCTTTGTTGGACAAGCCGGATCGGCGCATGGTCGCGGTGCCCGTGCATTACAAGGGATTTGAGATTCCCGACGCCTTTGTCGTGGGATATGGGCTGGATTTTGCGGAGCGGTACCGCAACCTGCCGGACGTTTGTATTCTACATCGGGAGGGCGAAGCGCACTGAACGGTCCGGTGCTGGTGGTGGATTTCGGGGCTCAATACAATCAATTGATTGCCCGACGCATTCGTGAACTGCATGTGTTCTCCGAAGTGGTCCCGGCCGACACCCCGGTGCGGGAGATTCTAAGCCGGCGGCCCCGGGCGCTCGTGCTCTCGGGAGGTCCCGACAGCGTCTACGCGGAGGGGGCGCCGCGATTGGACGTCGCCCTGTTGGAGGCCGGGATTCCGGTGCTGGGCATCTGCTATGGCTTTCAGGCGATGGCCCTGGCCCTGGGGGCGCCGGTAGAGCCGGCGCCTCACCGGGAATACGGTCGCCGCCGCCTGCACCAGCACGCGTCGTCGCCCCTGTGGGCCGATGTGCCGGACGACGCTGTGGTGTGGATGTCGCACGGGGACCGCGTGATGGCGCCTCCGCCCGGATTCCGAGTATTGGCCGGCACGGAGGACTGTCCGGTGGCGGCGGCGGCCGATGTCGGTCGGCGCCTGTACGGTGTGCAGTTTCACCCGGAAGTGGCGCACACGGTTCACGGCCAACGCATGCTGCAAAACTTTCTGGAACGGGTGGCCGGCATCGAGCCGACCTGGAGCCCCGAGGACCAGATTCCGGTCATGGTGAACGCCATTGCCGAACAGGTGGGGTCGGCCGACGCCATCGTCGCGCTGTCGGGCGGGGTGGACTCCGCCGTGGCGGCGGCCCTGGCGGAGCAAGCTCTAGGCGATCGTTTGCACGCCATTCTGGTTGACCACGGTCTGATGCGCGCCGGCGAGGTGGAGGAAGTGCGGAGCGCGTTCCCGCGTCTGGATTTGACGGTTGTGGATGCCAGCGCCGATTTTCTGGAGGCGCTCCGAGGGGCGGCGGATCCGGAGCAGAAGCGCAAGATTATCGGCCGCGAGTTTATTCGAGCCTTCGAGCGTTCGTTGGTGCGCTTCCCCGCGGCGTCGCATTTGATTCAGGGCACGGTATACCCCGATGTGATTGAGTCCGGCGGTCCGGGCGCGCACACCATCAAGTCGCACCACAATGTGGGGGGTCTGCCGGCCGATTTGGGCTTCGAGCTGGTCGAGCCGCTTAGGTGGCTGTTCAAGGACGAGGTGCGGGCGTTGGGGACCCGTCTGGGGTTGCCCGATGACATTGTCTGGCGCCAGCCGTTTCCGGGCCCGGGGTTGGCCGTGAGAGTCCTGGGGGCGGTGACGGCGGAGAAGCTGGCGATGGTTCGGGCCGCCGACCGCGTGGTGCGTGAGGAAATTCGCGCGGCAGGACTGGAGCGCAGCATTTGGCAGGCGTTCGCCGTCTTGCTGGACGTGCGTTCGGTAGGGGTGATGGGCGATCGGCGGACGTACGGGTATCCGGTGGTACTCCGCGCCGTCGAGAGTCAGGACGGGATGACGGCGGACTGGGTGGATTTGCCCCGCACGGTGCTCGATCGCATCGCGGCTCGGGTGGTGGGCGAGGTCCCCGGGGTCAATCGCGTGGTCTACGACATCACCTCGAAGCCGCCGGGCACCATCGAGTGGGAGTAGTCTCAAATTGCTGGTGCGCGTAGGGGAGACAGAGAAGCCCGCCCAATGATAGGGGAGGCTTCTCTGCGCCTCGGGAGGTTGCCGCTGTAGGGGTCAACGCACCACTTGCACGTGGTCGGTGTGCCGCCTCAAAATATCGGCCGCCCGGTCGCTTGTGGGGGAATCCACCAAGACAATGGCTTCCCCGCGCTCCACGTCCTGCTGCAGCCGGTGCCCCTCGTTGGCAGGCACCCCCCAGTCGATAAAGGCACCGGCCAGGCCGCCAGCGGCGCCCATTCCCAGGGTGGCCGCCAGCGGACCCAGCGCCAGGATGGGCCCGATGCCGGGAATGACCAGCAGGCCGGCCGTGGCCAGCAGGCCGGCCCCCGCACCAACTCCCGCCCCGATGGCGGTGCCATCCCACACGCTGTCGTGCCCATGGCCGCCCTGACCCGCGGTGTGCTTTTCTATCTTGCCGGTGCGCGGGTCCTTGGCCACTAGGGACACGTCCCGGTCGGAGAATCCTTCGCGTTTTA
>DAHVOH010000047.1 GCA_027318915.1 Clostridiales bacterium | reverse complement strand
CTCGCTGTACAGATCGTTGTACGTGCTCATGCCGCCGAGGTCCTTCGACACCGCCGTCAGCGCGGTGGGCGTCGGGAAGTACAGGAACGGCAGATTATGGGCCGCGAACTGCTCGTACTGATCGAACGCCCGGACCGTTTGGGACAGGGTGGCCGGCGACGTCGTCTTGTCGACGAGGGCGGTCATCTGCGGGTTGGTGTAGTAGTCGAAGTTGTATCCGCCGCCGGGCGTCACCAGTCCGTCGCCGCTTGGGTAGTAGTCGGGGATGTAGAACCACTCCGCCCCGAAGGCGAACGCCCACTTGGGCGCCGTGGCGGGGTTGGCCCCAATGATGTTGATGAACGCGTCGAGGGACAGCTCCTCCAGCGTGATATCGATCCCCTCGGTCTTCCACACCGCCTGCTCGTACTGGGCAATGTGAGCCAGAACCGGGGCACCGGTGTAGAGGAGGGCCGTAAAAGCCAGTTTCTGGCCGTTCTTTTCCATCACGCCGTTCACCATATGCCAGCCGTGGGCTTCCAGCAGCGCCTTGCCCTTGGCCGGATCGAACGGATACGGGTTTTTGAGGGACTTGTCGTACCAGGACGCGATGGCTGGAACCGGCGCGTAGGTAGGGGTCGCCTGGCCGTAGTAGAAGTCCTTGATGATGGCCGGCTGGTTGATCCCATACTGCATCGCCTGGCGGACGTACAGGTTCTGGAACAGGGGCCCGACCGTCTGCGCGTCAGACTCGAAGTCGGTGAGTCCGTAGTAAAAACCGTACTGTGGCGTCGACAGGATGGTGTCGCCGGTCAGCTGGCCCCGGTCGGCCCAGAGCGTGTTGTCGTACGGCGCATACTGAACGGCGCCTTTCTTCAGCGCCGCAAAGATGCTGGGCCAAGACGTCTCGTAGTCGTAATAGACGGTCTTGATCTGCGGCTTGGTGCCCGAGTAGTGAGGGTTGGCCACAAACTCGTAGTACTGGTCCGTCACGGCCTTCTTGAAGAGGTAAGCCCCGTCGGTGATTTGGTAGATGGGGTTGGTGGGCTGGTTGGCGATGGACAGAATCCACTTGAGTTCGCTGGTCATGTTGCTGTAGCGGTCCCACTGCGCCTTGGGCAGGGGGATGAACTGGGCGATGCTGTTGTAGATGAACCACTGCGGGTTCTCCGGCTGGGTGGTGTCGATGGTGACCGTGTACTTGTTGGTGGCCGTGACCGACCGGTACGCGGTCGGCACGCCGCCGGTGCCGGAGTAGCAGTAGAAGATGGGCGCATTGGTGTTGGACGCGGCCGACGCCAGGGTGAACCAGTAGACGACGTCCTGCGCGGTCACCGGCTGCCCGTTCGACCAGTGCCACTTCGGGTTTAGGTGCACCACATACTGTGTCCCGTTCGCGTTGTGGGTGATCGACTCCGCGACGGACTGACTCCAGTCCACTTGCGCCGCGCTGTTCATCATCAGCAGCGGCTGATACGTCCACATGCCGCCCCCCACACCGCCCGTGACGGTGCCGCAGTTGTTGGCGGGGATGAGGGGAGGCCACCAGGTGACGTCCGTCTGCGGAGCGAGCGCGATGTTGAGAGCGCTCGGATGAGACGTGGGGGAGACTCCCGCTCCCGCATTGGCCGTCCCACAGCCGGCCAGCGCCAGCATGGACAAGCCTACGGCGCCCAAGAGCCATCCCCGCCAATGCCGCGGGGTCGCGTCGCGCGAACCGCGACGCCAAAATCGAAACGTTTCCCAATGCACGAGCCTGCACCTCCCGGATGTCATCGAACGCCGGCGTGGGAAATCACAACCCAAAACCCCTCCCAAAACGCACGCCACACCGAGGCTGCGCCGGTTCCCGCGCCCGCGCGGATAACCTCCTCTGGCGAACTCCCGGTGTCGATTCATGTTGGCCCCTATTTGTGTTAACCGGGGGACTTCGCCAGGCGGTCCGGAATTCCTGTCGATTTCCTGAAGAAAATCGGCCTGGGCGAGATGGCTACGCTTGCCGCAGGGCGCGGCCACGGCGAGGGTGCCAAGCCGGTCCCCGCCCGGGTGGACGCAGTCTCCCCAAGGGAGCAGATGCGAAACGGCGTCAGGCGTGGCGCCTGGCACGGTCGCGGCGACGGGCGCCCTCGGAACGAGGCTCCATTCGTGCTGTCCGGGCGCATGGTGGCCCGCCGCCCGAATTACGAGCCATGACCCGGCTACGGCCGTCCTCTCTTGCAGGAAAGCATGCCCAGCGAAACGAATGGTCGCACAACCCGGACGCATCGGGAGGAATGCGTGTGCATCGCCATCCGCTTCTTTTTCTTATACTGGGGTTTAGGAGGTAAGGACCTTTGGTCAACGTCGAACGGCTGGGTGAAGCTCGCTGGAACACGAAGACAACGTGGATGTTCATATCCTTCGCGCTCGGTCTAGCCTTGGAATCGTATGTGTTCTCCCTGGCCTCCATCGCCGTCTACTGGGTGGCCATGCCGAAGTCGCTGGGCGAGCTGCTGCTGGCCTGGGCGCCGATCTGGCTCATCGTGGGCATTATTGCGGCGGGTCCCTTTTCCGATAAATACGGCCGCAAGGTGACCCTGTATCTCACCTTGGCCCTGTACGCCGTGGGTGGGGTGATCCTGTTCTTCAGCACCACCTACGCCCTCATCCTGGTGGCGCTGGCGCTGATGCTGATCGCGGGCGGCGGGGAAATGAACTCCATCATGGTGGCCAGCCACGAGTTGATGCCCCGCAAGCATCGGGGCAAGGCCACGATGATGATTATCAACGGCATCAACTTCGGCGGCTTCGTTCTGGGCGTGCTGGCCCTGTCCAGCGCCGCCTCGGCGGTTTCGTTCCAGCGCGATGTGGTGGCCGTGGCCGTGCTGGTCGTGGTCGCCATTCTGTTTTCCACCCGGGTGAGCATGCCGGAGTCCTTCCTCTGGCTGCAGAAGAAGGGCCGCACCGAGGATGTCCAAAAGACGCTGCAGGCCTACTACGGTCCGAGTTGGGAGAAGGAGCTGGAGCTGGAGCCCCCGGCGCCCAAGCCCCAGGCCCCGGTTTCCAAGGTTTCCATCGGCTTTACGATGGTGATCATGATTCTCATTGCGGCCGCCAACACCATCGGGTTTGGGCTGATGGCCTACGCGCTGGCATTTGCGTTCTTCCCGCATCTGCAGCCGACCATTCTCGCCATCTTCGAGGGTGTCGGCTTTGCCGTCGGGTTCGTGGGCCTGATTGCCGACCGGGTGTCGCGCCGGAAGTTCCTGTTCTGGACCTTCCTCGGCACCTTCCTGGTCACGGTCATCATCGGTCTCACGACCTCGGCCTGGCAGCATGACATGGCGCTGTTCTGGGTGCTCCTGGTCGTCCTGGCGGGATTCAACTCGCTCTGCTACCTGACCGAGGACACGGTCAAAGCGGAGGTGTGGCCGACCTTGCAGCGGGGCACCCTGACCGCCATCGCCCGCTTCATCTCCATCGGCCTGTACATCCCGACCATCTACATCACCGCTCACATGACCACCTCGTCGTACATCTTCTTCAACTCCGCCGTGTGGTTCGTGGGCCTGCTGGCCGCCGTGGCCTGGCTGGTCCGGGGCCGCGAGACCGGACTGGGGCTCAGCATTCAGACCGCGTCCGGCGAATAGGGCCTCGGCTCCCAAAAGGGGGACGGCTGCCGCCGTCCCCCTGTCCTTTGTCTCCCCGGCATGTCCGGAGCCTATGAACGCAGCGATCCCCCCGCGGCTTCCTGCCGCCGGGATCCGGCATCGTCGTCGGCCAGGTGAAAGGTGCGCGGCATGATGGACACGAGGCCGATGCCCAGCACGGCGGCACCCAGGATGCCCAAAAACACGTCGTGCATGGACAATTCCAGCGCACGGCGCACAAAGCCGGTGACCGCAGAGGCGGCGCGCACGGGCGCGCCCAGACTCAGCGTCGCGGCATTGAGCCCGCGGGGCAGCTGGTGGCGGATGGCGGGCGGCGCCGCCGCGAGCCGCGCCTGCAGGCGACCGTTCAGCACGCTGCCGTAAATCGCCGCCCCCACGGAACTGCCCAAGTTGCGCGTGAACATGTTGGCGCCGGTCACCACGCCGCGGCGCCCCCAGTCCACACTGGACTGAACCGCCACGATGAGGGCGGTGCTCATGAGTCCAAGTCCCGAGCCCATGACGAAGCTGGATCCGGCCGCTTCCCAGGGCGTGCTGAAGAGCCCGAGGCTCACGAACAGCACCGCCGCCGCCACGGTGAGCACGCCGCCCAAGAGCGCCGTGCGTTGAAAGCCGACGCGCAGATACAACCGGCCGGCTTGACTGGAGGCCAGCGGCCAGCCGATGGACATGGCCGCCAGCGCAAAGCCCGCCACCACGGGCGTGGCGCCCTGCACCCCCTGGACGAACGTGGGCAGAAACGACGAAAGCCCGATCGAGAGGAGCCCCACGATCAAGGAACCCAGATTGGCGCCCACCAGCAGGCGCCGGCCAAACACCCAGAGCGGCAGCACCGGTTCCGGCGCCCGGCTCTCCACGCCGACAAACAGCAGCAAAAGGCCGATGCCTCCCCCCAGAATGAGGAGCGACGGCGTCGAGAGCCAGGCCCACGCCACGCCCCCCTCCAGCAGGTCCAGGATCACCAGCACCATCCCCGCCAGCAGCAGCGCGCTGCCGGTAAAATCGATGCGATGGCGGCGGGGCTCCACCGTCTCATGCAGTCGCGTCTCCACCACCCAGAGGGCCACGGCGCCGAGCGGCAGGTTGATGTAGAAGATCCAGTGCCAGGAGGCGTACTGCACCAAGATCCCGCCCACGGCGGGACCCAGGATGGCGGAGATGCCCCACACGGAGGACAGGTAGCCTTGGATGCGCGCGCGCTCCTCGACGGAGTACAAATCACCCACGACCGTCGTGGCCACCGGCACAATGGCGCCCGCCCCCAAGCCCTGCAGCCCGCGAAACACCACCAGCGGCACCATGGCCCACGACAGGCCCGACAGCACCGAGCCGAGGAGGAACAGCGACGCGCCAAACATCAGCACCGGTTTGCGGCCGTAGAGGTCGGCCAGCTTGCCGTAGACCGGGACGGTGACGGCCTGCGCCAGCAAATAGAGAGAAAATACCCAGGGAAACAGGGAAAAGCCGCCCAGGTCATGCACGATGGTGGGAATGGCCGTGGCGACAATGGTGCCGTCCATGGCCGTGAGGCCCATCGCCAGCATGAGGCCCACCAGAATCGGCGTCCGATTCCCCGCGCCGCCCGCGGTCACAGTGTCCAAGCGCATCCTCCCATCTGAACCGTTCGAGAGACCGAGGATCTTGCCGCACGGACAGCCCGGCGATCGCTCCCGCCCTCACCGTGGGTCATTGTACAATGCCGGAAGACGGGAGATGGTCCCTGTGGCCGACAGATCCACACCGCTCGTCATGTGGCGGCGGGCGCCGCTGGCCGGCACGGCGCCCGCCCCGACACTGGTGCTGCTGCATGGGTTCGGTGCCGACGAACACGACCTGGAGCCGGTGTCGCCCCACCTGGACCCGGGGCTTCAGATCGTCTTTCTCCGCGCGCCCGAGCCGGTTCCGCACTTTAGGGGCTTCCAATGGTACACGTTTGCCCAGGCCGGCGCACCCGAGCCGGTGAGCTGGGACGAGGCTCAACGGCGGCTCTTCCAAGCCCTTGAGGAACTCCGGGCCGATGCCGCCGTGGATCCGGCGCGTCTCTTCCTCGGCGGCTTCAGTCAGGGCGGTGTGATGACCGCCGGCTTTCTCGCCCGTCATCCCGCCTATCCGCTGGCCGGCGCCGTGGTCTTGAGCGCCTATCTGCCCCCGAGCGAGCCCCTGGCGCCGCTTCCCGAACTCCCGGTGTTTCTCGGGCATGGCGACTCCGATCCCGTGGTGCCCGTCACCTGGGGCCTCGGACTGGCGCGCCGGCTGGAAACGGCCGGAGCGCGGGTGGAATCCCACACCTATCCGATGGGCCACGGCCTGTCGCCGCAGGAATTAGCGGATTTATCGGCATTTCTTCGCGTTCGTCTCTGATTGACACCAACCGCGCGACTTTCGTGCTAGGCTTGTCTCATCCCCGTCGGCACCCGACGGGTGAGGGGCATCGGATGATTCCGTGCGTGATTTCAATCAGGGAAAGGAGGTGCTGCGATGGCCGAGGTCCATACGCTCTCCCTTACCGTCAACGGCCACCGGCACACCGATCAGGTGGAGCCCCAGCTGCTGTTGGCCAACTATCTGCGCGACACCTTGAATCTGACCGGAACCCATGTGGGCTGCGACACCAGCCAGTGCGGCGCCTGCACCGTCCTGGTGGACGGGCGGGCGGTAAAGTCCTGCACCATGCTGGCGGTGCAAGCCGACGGCAGCGCGGTCATCACCATTGAGGGACTGGCGTCCGACGGCCGTCTGCATCCGGTCCAAGAGGCGTTCACGGCGCGCCACGCGCTCCAATGCGGCTTCTGCACCCCGGGCGCCATCATGACCGCCGTGGGGTTGCTGAACGAAAATCCCCACCCCAGCCCGACCGAGATTCGCGAGGGTCTGGACGGGGTCATCTGCCGCTGCACGGGGTACGAGAACATCGTCTCCGCCATTGCCCATGCCGCCGATCTGCTGGCGGCCGATCCGGCCGCGACGGGGGTGAGATAGATGGCCTCACTCATCGGGCAGTCGGTGCGGCGCCGTGAAGATCCCCGGCTCATCACCGGGCGCGGCCAATACACCGCCGACATCACCCGCCCCGGCCAACTCTACGCCGTCATGCTCCGAAGCCCCCACGCGCATGCGCGCGTGCTGTCGGTGAAGACCGATGCGGCACGCGCCGCGGACGGCGTCGCCGCCGTCTACACCGGCCAGGACCTGGAGGGTAAAGTCGCGGCCATTCCCACGGCGTGGCTTCCCCCCGGCTCGGAGCTGGCCGTCACCAACCACTGGGCGCTCGCGCGCGACATCGTCCGCTACGTCGGCGACGGCGTGGCCATGGTGGTCGCCGACAGCCTGGACGCGGCCAAACGGGCGCGCGATCTGATCGAGGTGGAGTACGAGCCGCTGCCTGCGGTCACCGGCGTGCTGGAGGCGATGGCCGACGGCGCCCCGCGGGTCCATGACAGTGTGCCCGGCAACGTGGCCCTGCACTGGAAAAGCGGCAACGACACCGAGGCCGCCTTCGCCGCCGCGCCGGTCACGGTGCGCCAGCGCATCGTGCAGCAGCGTCTCATCCCCAACCCCATGGAGCCCCGGGCGGCGGTGGCAGAATACCATCCCGCCGAAGAGTCGCTGACCCTCTGGGTCACAAGCCAGAATCCCCACATCCATCGCCTGCTGGTGGCAGGCATCCTGGGTCTGGCCGAACATCGGGTGCGCGTGGTGGCCCAGGACGTGGGCGGCGGCTTCGGCAGCAAAATCGCCTGCTATCCGGACGAAGTGCTGGTGAGCTTCGCCGCCCGTGACCTGAACCGCCCGGTCAAATGGGTGGAAGAGCGCCGCGAGCACTTTCTGGCCACGACCCACGGGCGCGACCACGTCCAGGACGTGGAACTGGCGGGGCGCCGTGACGGCGTCATCACCGCCGTCCGGGTGCGCGCGTATGCGAACATGGGCGCCTACCTGTCCACGGCCGGACCGGGCGTGCCCACCATTCTGTTCGGGCTCATCGCCAACGGCGCCTATGACATTCCTCATGCCGCCGTCGAGGTGTACGGCGTGTACACCAACACGACCCCGGTGGACGCGTACCGCGGCGCCGGCCGGCCGGAGGCGACCTTCCTGATTGAGCGGATGGTGGATCTGTTTGCCCGCGAGATCGGCATGGACCCGGTGGAGGTTCGACGCAAGAACCTGATTGAGGAAAACCAGTTCCCCTACACCAATCCCTTTGCCATCACCTACGACAGCGGGCGCTACCACGCCGCCTTGGACAAGGCGCTTTTGCATCTGGACTTGGACGCCTTCCGGCGCGAGCAGGAAGAAGCGCGCCAACAGGGACGCTGGCTCGGGCTCGGCGTGAGCACCTACGTGGAGATGTGCGGTCTCGGCCCCTCGGAGGTGGCCGGCGCCGTCGGCTTCCAAGGCGGCCTCTGGGAGCATGCCTTGGTGCGGGTCCATCCCACCGGCAAAGTGACCGTTCTGACCGGCGTCTCGCCGCA
Source organism: Clostridiales bacterium (assembly GCA_027318915.1). The sequence goes on along the minus strand of DAHVOH010000047.1, from coordinate 17,809 downwards.
TGGTCAAGGCGAGGAAACCACCTTCGCCCAGGTGGTGGCGGAGCGCTTCGGCTGTGCCATTGAGGACGTCGAGGTGGTGCACGGTGACACGGACCGGGTCTCCATGGGCTGGGGCACCTACGGATCCCGGTCCATGGCCGTCGGCGGCGGCGCCGTGGCTCAAGCCGCCGACCGGGTGCTGGACAAGGCCCGGCGCATCGCGGCTCACGCGCTCGAAGCCGACATCGGCGACCTCGACTTCGCCGACGGCCGCTTTCGGGTCAAGGGCGTGCCGGACCGCTCCGTGAGCTTCCCGGAGGTGGCCCTGAAGGCGCACCTGGCCTGGAGTCTTCCGTCCGGGGTCGAGCCGGGCCTGGAGGCCACGGCGGCGTACAACCCGGCCAACTTCACCTATCCCTTCGGGACGCACGTCGCCGTCGTGGAAGTGGACGCGGAGACCGGCGCCGTCACGCTCCGGCGCTATATCGCCGTGGATGACTGCGGTCCCCGCGTCAACCCCATGATTGTGGAGGGCCAGGTGCGGGGCGGCATCGTCCAGGGGGTGGGCCAGGCGCTCTGGGAAGGCGCGGTCTACGACGAGGCCGGACAGCTGCTGACCGGTTCGCTGCTGGACTACGCGGTGCCCCGGGCTCGGTTTCTGCCCCCCATCGAGACCGACTACACGGAAACGCCGGCACCCCAAAACCCCTTGGGGGTCAAGGGCGTGGGCGAAACCGGCACCATCGCCGCCACGCCCACCGTGGTCAACGCGGTGATGGACGCGCTGGCGCCGTTGGGCATCCGGCACCTGGACATGCCGCTGACCCCCGAGCGCGTCTGGCAGGCCATGATGCAGGCGAAGAGAGAGGGAGGTGCGTCGTCATGACGCTGCCCGCGTTCCACTATCGACGGCCCACGACGCTGGAGGAGGCTTTCGATGCCGCGCGCACCGAGGCGGGCTCCCGGTGGCTGGCCGGTGGCATGAGTCTCCTGCCGTTGATGAAGATGCAGCTGGCGGCACCGGATACGCTGGTGGATCTGGCCGGCGTGGAGGATCTGACCGGAATGCGGGAGGACGAGGGGCATCTGACGGTGGGCGCCATGACGTCCCACCACCAGATGGCTCTGGACGCCCGCGTCGCGCGCTGGGCTCCGCTCGCCGCAGAAGCGGCCCGGGTCATCGGCGATCCCCAAGTCCGATGGCGTGGCACCATCGGGGGAAGCCTCGCCCACGCCGATCCGGCGGCGGATATGCCCGCGGCCGTGCTGGCGTCCGAGGCCGAACTGGAGGCCGCCTCCCCGCGCGGACGCCGGCGGATTGCGGCCGACCGGTTCTTTCTGGGGCCTCTTACCACGGCCCTGGAGCCTGACGAGATGCTGACCGCGGTGCATTTCCCCAAAGACACCGCCGGCTGGCGGCATCGCTACGTGAAGCATGCCCATCCCGCGTCCGGGTACGCGGTGGTAGGCGTCGCGCTCCTGCTGGCGATGGACGGCGGGCGCGTCGAGCACGCCCGGATTGCCGTGACCGGGATGGCCGGGCACGCCTTTCGGGCTCGCTCGGCCGAATCCATCCTGACCGGCCAGCGGCTGACGGACGCCATCATCCAGGAGGCGGCGCACAGTGTCGTCGACGGCGAGGAGCCGGTCGGCGACGTCTATGCCTCGGCCCCCTTTCGGGCTCATCTGGCCCAGGTGATGACGGCGCGAGCGCTCGCCGAGTGGGAAGCCCCGGGGTAGATGCCGCGCGCCTCGCCGCTGCGTCAAAAGCGCCCCCGAGCCGGGGGCGCTTTTCGGCGTCCGGTCGCCATGCGGTTCGGGGGCGTCGGAAAAGGATTGTCCACCCCCTCGTCGAACGATGGTCAGCGAACCGCAGCGGAGTTCGGGAGGAGGCACAACCATTCTGGAGCTGCCGGTGGCGGCCGTTCCGCTTTGGGTGCTGGCCATCGCCAGCGCAACCACCGCCGCGCTCTTTCTGGTCTACAGAAAGGGCCTGTGGGGCGAGACGGCATGGGTCTTGTTTCATGCCGCGGCCGGGGGTGCCCTGTTCTGGACCTTGTTCGCCCTTTTGGTGGGAGCGCGCTCTCCGGTGGCTGCCGCCGCCTGGGAGCGCTTGTACCTGCCCGTGATGGCGATGATGGAGCTCGGGCTTTTGGAGGCGGCGCTCCGGGTCACGAATCAACAGCGCCCGCCGTGGTTTCGCTGGCTTTGGCTCGCCGCTCTGTTGGGTTTGGCCTTCTTTTCCTGGCCCCACACCGCCGCCTGGTTTGCGGTATATCGCGTCCCCGACGGATTTTGGATGCTGGCGTCCAGCCGCCCGCTCTGGATCGTCCTGCGCGCCTTGTTGTACGGCGCCGGGTGGATGGTGATTGAGGGAACGCTGCTGCGGGCTGCTCTCCGGCAGCGGCGGCGGCGCTACTGGGCGTATGCGGCGGCGCCCTGGGTGCTCTTGCCGCTCCTGTTCAACGATTTGTATTGGGTTCGCAGTCACCTGACCCCGTACCCCCTGTCCTGGCTGAATGGGTTTCTGGTGCTGGGCGTCCTGTGGTGGGAGCTCCACACGGAGGTGCGGCGTACCTATCAGCGCATCACCACCGACAAGGTGAGCCGTGCCGCATCGCGCGACTTTGCCGACCTGTACGCCCGCTCCTGCCTCGCCACGCGCCCGGTCGGGGTGCTTTACGGCGACATCGACGGCTTCAAGGACATCAACGACGCGTTTGGCCACGCCGCCGGCGACCGCGTGCTGCGAGAACTGGTGGACCGCGCCCGGAAGGTGCTGCGGGACGGCGACCAGATAGCACGGATGGGCGGCGACGAATTCCTGGTCATCCTGCCCGACGCCCGCGCCACCGACGGCCCCGCCGTCAAAGAGCGCTTGCTCGCCGCCCTGGCCCATGATCCCATCCGACTCGCCGCCGGGGCGGCGCTCCGACTGAACTTCAGCCTCGGGTGGAGTTGGGGGCCGGCCGGATCCGACTTCGAGCGTCTCACGCACGCGGCCGACATCGCCATGTATCGGGAAAAGTCGGGCCGACGACGCCCCCGGGCGGCGGACGCGCCAACGCTCCGGGAGCGCGGCGTGCTCCCGGAAGGCCGCGCCGGGTGGAGCCGTGGGGCAGACGACAATCCACCACCGGCTCTTCCTCCCCGCAACGAATTGGTCTAGCCCACATTTTTCCGTAGCCGTTTTGACGGGGTCGGATGCCCAAGCGAGGACCCAGCGGAGGAAAGACTAGGGGCGTATGCGGGGTCCCGCGGCGAGCTCGAGCATCGGCGGCAGATGGTCCAGCCGGCGGCACCGGGGCCGCCCGGGTCGCGGCAGGCCGGCGCGCTTCGCAGAACGCATCACGGCGGTTGGCAACGGGGCGGTCCAGGGCCACCCGGACCATCCCGGCGCCCCGATCGGATCCCGTCGCCGGGCGATAGGGAGCAGGGCGTCGCGTAGACCGGCCGGCCTCGCGTGGCGGCGCCCCCGACAGACAGGCTCCCCGGAACGACGCCAAGAACTCGTCGGCCAAACGGCCGTGAGCCAGGCTTGCCTGGTCGTCCCGTCGGCGGACGGGCAATGCGCCAACCCGGTGGCCTTGAGGTCCCGAATGATCCGTTCACATCGCCCCGGTCCCGGTGCCGCCGCTCCCCAAACGCAATGGCCCGGGGGATTGGTGAGATGCCGTGGGGGGTGATAGCCGGAGACCATGGGGAAGGTCGGCGGGGCGGGTGAGATGGCGCGTCGCTCCCCCGTTGTCCCGCATCAGGCGGGCATTTGCGCGTCCCTGGTCCCCTCTCTCCGGACTCTGAATGCCCGAGTCAGGCTAGCCGAAAGGATCATCCAGCTCCCGATAGAGCACCCACTGGCCGGGGCGCTCGGCATACAGCTCAAAGAACCGCTCGTCCTCCGTGCGCACCACCACCCGCCGCCGATGCCGCCGAAGCTGCCAGTGTGCATTCGTGTCCACCTGCCGGTGGTCACTCAGCACGTCCACCACGCGGTAGGTCCGGCCCCGCCAACGAAACGCCGCGCACACCACGTTCTCGCCCGGGGTCACCTGGACCCGCTCGCTGATAAGGTTGGCCATACGCCGTCTCCCGGTGCCGGTCGGCTCAGTGCTCCGCCCGATGGGCATGCCGGGTCAGCGCCACGGCCACGGCGCCCTTGACACCCACGTCGGGACCCAGCGCCGCCTCGCGCACCTCCACGCCGGTCAACAGATCGGGCATAGCAAAACGCGGCAGTTCACGCCGGATTGGGTTTAACAGCACATCCCCGTTGACCGACACGCCGCCGCCGACGATGATGCGTTCCGTGTTGAACAGGTTGATGAGCGTGCCGAAGGCCCAGGCCAGCCAGTACGTCACCTCGCCCACGATCTGCGTGGCCACGGGATCTCCCGCCTCATAGGCCAAAAACACGTCGGGCGCGGTGACCGGACCCCTCACCGCGTTGAGACGCGGACTCTCCGCGCGCCGCTGCTCGCCGTGGCGCCCGATGCTGGTCCCCGAACACACGGTCTCCAGACACCCGATAAGGCCGCAGTGGCATGGCTCGCCCTCGGGGTCAATCACCACATGTCCGATCTCACCCGCGTTGTCGCCGTGTCCGCGCAACACGCGGCCGTCGGCGATGATGCCGGAGCCGACGCCGGTGGACACGGTTACGTAGATCATGTGCCGGGTGCCCCGGCCGGCGCCCCAGCGCCACTCGCCGATGCCGGCGGCGGTCGCGTCGTTCTCCAGATAGGCCGGAATCCCGAGACGACGGGACAAGCCCGCGGTCAACGGCAGTTGGTGCCAGCCCGGCAGATTGGCGGGGTTAAGGACCCGGCCCGCCCGGGAGTCGAGGGGGCCCGGACTGGCGATGCCGACGGCAACGGCTTCGCCTCCGCCGGGCAGGGCCCGCAGCATGTCCGCCACCCCGTCCAACACTTGTTCCCCCTGGCCCAGCTCCGGTGTTTTCACACGCTCGGTGGCGAGGAGATTTCCCTTCTCGTCGCCCAGCGCCACTTCGACCTTGGTTCCCCCGATGTCCACCGCATAATACACGGCCATCCCCGCCGCCTCCTTGCTCACTCGGACCCGAGAGCCGCCCGCCACCGGCGTCTGTGCCCGGACTCCGCTCCGGGTTTGGGCATCTTCTCTTTGAGGCCATCCTATCAGAGTCTGGGCGCCAGCCTTGGAAATGCTGGGCGTCTTGTGCAGACGCTGGCAGAGGGCTACCATTTTCAACGACGCGTCCCGGCGGTGCGATGAGGCCGCCGGGAGAGGAGGACGGACGCTATGGCTATGGATGAAGCAATCTCGTCCCCACGGCCCGTCGGCATGGATGCACGGGCTATCACCACCATTCGGGCCTTAGCCATCGATGCGGTGGAGAAGGCGAACAGCGGCCACCCCGGCATGCCCATGGGCGCGGCGCCCATGGCCTACACCATCTTCAGCCGGTTTCTCCGCTTCGACCCGAGCCATCCCGACTGGCCCAATCGCGACCGGTTCGTGCTGTCGGCCGGTCACGGGTCTATGCTGCTGTACGCGCTCCTCCACCTGACCGGCTACGACCTGTCCTTGGACGACCTGAAGCATTTTCGCCAATGGGGCTCGCGGACGCCCGGCCACCCCGAATACCGCCATACCCCCGGCGTCGAGACCACGACCGGACCGCTCGGACAGGGGTTCGCCACCGGTGTGGGCATGGCCATGGCCGAACGCTTCCTGGCCGCCCAATACAACCGTGACGGCTTCCCGCTCGTCGACTGGCGGGTCTTTGCCATCGTCTCGGACGGCGACTTGATGGAGGGCCTCAGCGAAGAGGCGGCCTCGCTGGCCGGGCATCTCCGCCTCGGCCGCCTCATCTACCTCTATGACGACAACCACATTTCGATTGAAGGCAACACCGCGTTGGCGTTCTCCGAAGATGTGGAGCGCCGCTTCCAAGCCCTTGAGTGGCACACCGAAGGCGTTGACGACGGCAACGACGTGGAAGCCATCGCGGCCGCCATATCCCGGGCCGTGGCCGACCCCCGGCCGTCCCTCATTCGCGTGCGCACCCATCTGGCCTACGGCAGCCCCCATGAGCAGGACAACGCCAAGGCGCACGGCAGCCCCTTGGGCGCGGAGGAGGTGCGGCTCACCAAAGAGGCGTACGGCTGGCCCGAGGAGCCGTTCTACGTGCCCGACGACGTTCGCCGCCACATGGAGGCTTGTGCCGACTTCGGGCGGACCCGTCATCGCGAGTGGGATCTCCTGTGGGCGCGCTATCAGGAGCAGCACCCGCGCGAGGCGAACGAACTGCGCCGCGTGTTTGCCGGTGCCGGTCCGGTTGACGTCACGGGTCTGGCCTTGCCCCGGTGGGAGGACGGCACCCTGGCCACCCGCACCGCCTCCGGCCAGGTGCTGAACGCCCTCGCGAGCGTGCCGGCGTTCCTCGGCGGGTCGGCCGACCTCTCTCCCTCCACGGACACCCGGGTGGACGGTTGGGGCGAGTTCGGGACCGCAGAGACCGGACGGATCCTCCACTTCGGCGTGCGCGAGCATGCCATGGGCGCCGCCGTCAACGGCATGACCCTGTCGGGGCTGCGGGCCTTCGGCGCCACCTTTTTAATCTTCGTGGACTACATGCGCCCGGCTGTGCGGCTGGCCGCGTTGATGCGCATCCCGAGCCTGTTCGTATTCACCCACGACTCCATCGGGCTGGGCGAAGACGGCCCCACCCACCAGCCGGTCGAGCAGCTGGCGGGGCTCCGAGCCATGCCCGGACTGTGGGTGATCCGCCCCGCCGACGCCAATGAAACCCGCGTGGCCTGGGAAATGGCGCTCGCGCACGGCGACGGCCCCACCGCTCTGGTGCTCACGCGCCAGAAGATTCCCGTGCTGGGGGCCTCCCACTTCCCGACGGAAAACGCGCGGAAAGGCGCCTACGTCCTGCGCGACGCCTCCGGCGGTGAGCCCCGCCTGCTGTTGCTGGCCACCGGCTCCGAGGTTCAGTGGGCGCTTTCGGCGCAGGAGCGACTGGAGGCGTCCGGCACCCCCACTCGAGTAGTCAGCATGCCGTGCTGGGAAGTGTTTCGCCAACAGCCGCCCGAGTATCAAGAAGCGGTGCTGCCCCCGCGCGTGACGGCCCGCGTGGCCGTGGAGGCCGCGAGTCCCTTCGGCTGGCATGAATGGGTCGGACCGGGGGGCCGCGTGGTCGGCGTGGACCGTTTCGGAGCCTCGGCGCCGTACGAAGCCATTTTGGACGCGTATGGATTCACGGTCCAGCATGTGGTGGAGGTGGCGACCTCCGTCCTGGAACAGGGAGGTGCGCGATGAACCGCGTCGAACAGCTGGCGGCATTGGGTCAGAGCATCTGGCTCGACTTCATTCGCCGCGATCTGCTGCACAACGGGGAGTTGGAACGGTTGATCGCGCTCGGGCTGCGGGGCATGACATCCAACCCCACGATTTTCGAGAAGGCCATCGACGGCTCCGACGCCTATGACGCCGCCATTCGCCGGTTCGGCCCCGTGGAGGACATCCACGCGCTCTACGACGCTCTAACCTGGGAAGATATCCGCCGCGCGGCGGATCTGTTTTTGCCCGTCTACGAACAGGCCGGCGGCCGCGACGGATTCGTCAGCATTGAAGTCTCCCCGCTCCTGGCGCGGGACACGGCCGCCACGGTCGCCGAGGCACGGCGCATTTGGAAGGCGGTGGCCCGTCCCAACGTGATGATCAAGGTGCCGGCCACCCTGGCCGGTCTCCCCGCCATTCGCACCCTCATCGCCGAGGGTCTCAACATCAACGTCACCTTGATCTTTTCCTTGACGCGCTACGAAGCCGTCATCGACGCCTTCTGGTCCGGTCTTGAGGACCGTGCCCGCTCCGGCCAGCCGGTGGCCCCGGTCGCCTCGGTGGCCAGCTTTTTCGTGAGCCGGCTCGACACGCTGGTGGACAAGCTCTTGGACGCCGAAGCCGCCCGCGACCCCGGTCGCGCGGCCGATTTGCGGCAGCTCGCCGGTCGTGCCGCGGTGGCCAATGCCCAGCTGGCGTACGAACGTTTCCAGCAGTCACTGGCCAGCCCTCGCGTCCAGGAGCTCCGGCGCCTGGGGGCGCAGGTGCAGCGGCCGCTTTGGGCCTCGACCAGCACGAAGAATCCCGCCTATCCCGATCTGCTGTACGTCGACACCCTCGTGGGGCCGGACACCGTCAACACGGTGCCGCCGGCCACTTGGGACGCCATCATGGACCATGCCGCGGCGGTCCGCACGGTGGACCGGGACGTCTCCCGGGCCCACGCGACCATGGAGGCGCTGGCTCGGGCCGGCATCGTGATGGATGCCGTCACCGACCAGTTGGAGCAGGAGGGCGTCGCCGCTTTCGAGGAGTCGTTCCGCACACTGATGCAGGGTCTGGAAAAAAAGGCCCGCCAGGTGGCTGCCCAGGCCCGATCCGCGCAACCAGACTGAGGGAGGTGCTCTGTGGCGTCCATGCAAGACACGATATTGGAAACCGCCCTGGAAACTACGGAAGAGCAGGTGGCCCGCGCGCGGCGCCTCCTGATTGACGAACGTGCCGTGGACCGCCTGAACGCGCATGACGCGACGCTTTGGAGCATGCACCCGGAAACTGTCCGGCAGATTGCCGACAGTCTCGGCTGGCTGGATGTGATGGGCCCGATGGCCAAAGTCTGGCCGGAGTTGGTGCGCTTCCGGGACGACGCACGCCTCGACGGATTCACCCACGCGGTGCTGTTGGGCATGGGCGGCTCCTCCCTCATCTCCATTCTGTGGACGCGCGTGTTTGGACGCTCCGACACGGGACTTGTGCTGTCCGTGCTGGATTCCACCGACCCGGACGTCATCACCGAACTGGAAGCCACGCTCCCGCTCGGCGAGACACTCTTTCTGGTCGCGTCCAAGTCCGGCACCACCACCGAGCCCAATGCCTTTCACCGCTACTTCTGGCGGCGTCTCGAGGAGCGGGGTCACGATCCCCGACCAAGCTTCGTGGCCATCACCGATCCCGGCACCACGCTGGCCGATGAGGCCACTCAGGAACATTGGCGGCACGTGTTTCTGAATCCCCCCGACATCGGCGGCCGCTACTCCGCCCTGTCCTTATTCGGCCTGGTGCCGGCAGCGCTCATGGGAATCGACGGAGAGGAGCTCCTGCAACGGGCGGCGGCCATGCGGGAGGCTCTCCACGCCCCCGCCGACAGCAATCCGGGTCTCGAGCTGGGCGCCATTCTGGGAGGAGCGGTCCAGTCCGGCCGCGACAAGGTGACCCTGCTGTGCACGCCCCGCCTCCAAGCCTTCGCCACCTGGCTCGAACAGCTGCTGGCGGAGTCGACCGGCAAAGCCGGTACGGGCGTGGTGCCCGTGGCTGAGCCGGATTTGGCGGCCCCGGCCGTCTACGGCGCCGACCGCCTGCTGGTGCGGCTGCGGCTGGCCGATGATCTGCCCGACGCGGCCTGGGACGCCTACGCGGGCCATCCTCGGATCGCCTTCACATTGCCCGACACCGCGCAATTGGGGGCCGAGTTCCTCCGCTGGGAGGCCGCCACGGCTCTGGCCGGGCGCGTGCTGGGCATCAATCCCTTCGACCAGCCCAATGTCCAGGAGAGCAAAGATAACACCCGCGACATGCTCCAAGCCTTTCAGCAGCACGGCCGCCTGCCGGAGGTGGAGTCGGTGCCCAGCCTGTATGCCACCAGTCCCGCCCTGGGCCCGCTCTTGAGCGGATGGCTGGCCGGCACCGAACCGGGCCAGTACCTGGCCATCATGGCCTACGTGCCCTACGACGCGGAGATGGACGAAAAGCTGAGCCGCCTGCAGGTGCTGTTGCGGGACCGGCTCAAAATGCCGGTGACGGTCGGCTACGGGCCCCGTTTCCTGCACTCCACCGGCCAGATGCACAAAGGCGGGCCGGCCACCGGCCGCTACCTGCAGTTGACGGCGGCCGCCGAACGTGTCGCCGGGCTGGACGTCCCCGGGTCCGGCTACACTTTCAACATCCTGATTCAGGCCCAATCCCTCGGAGATTTGAAGGCTCTGGCCGGGCGCGGCCGCCCGGTCATGACGGTCAACCTGGGCGGCGACCCGAAGGCCGGGCTGGCCCGCCTGCTGGACGCCTTGAAGGAGGTGCTGCCCCAATGAAGGCAGGATTGGTGGGACTCGGGCGCATGGGCGCCAACATGGTGGAGCGGCTGACCGAAGGTGGCCACGAACTGGTGGTGTTCGACCGCAACGCCCAGGTGGTGGCCGAGGTGGGGCAAAAGACGGGCGCGTTGGGGGTCTCCTCCCTGGGCGCGCTGGTGGAGCAGCTGACCGCCCCGCGCACCGTGTGGGTCATGGTGCCGGCCGGCTCGCCCACGGAGGAAACCCTGGACGCGCTGGCGGGATTGATGAGTCCGGGCGATGTGGTGGTGGACGGCGGCAATTCCAATTTCCATGACACCATGCGCCGGGCGCTCAAGCTGCAGGCGCACGGCATTCAACTGGTGGACGCGGGCACCTCCGGTGGCGTGTGGGGTTTGCAGGAGGGGTACTGTCTCATGGTGGGGGGCGAGGCGGCGGCCTACGCCCAAGTCGAGCCGCTCTTGAAAACGCTGGCGCCCCCGGAGGGACTGCTGCACACCGGGCCGGTGGGATCGGGCCACTTTGTGAAGATGGTCCACAACGGCGTCGAGTACGGGATGCTGGCGGCCATCGGCGAAGGCTTCGAAGTGATGCAGGCGTCGTCGTTCTCCCTCGATCTGCCGGCCATCGCCGAATTGTGGAACCATGGCTCGGTGGTGCGCTCGTGGCTGATGGAGCTGTTGGCGGCCGCCTATCAGAAGAACCCCGCGCTCCAGGGCATCCGCGGCTATGTGGACGACTCCGGCGAGGGGCGCTGGACCCTGGAAGAGGCGCTCGCCGAGAACGTGTTCACCCCGGTGATTGCGCTGTCGCTGCTGTCGCGCATCCGCTCCCGCCAGGAGGAGTCCTACGGGTCCAAAGTCATCGCGGCGCTCCGCAATGAATTTGGCGGCCATCCCATCCGTTCCGAGTAACGGGGCCCGGCCGCGTTCGCCGGGTGCGGCCGGGGGCCGTCTGGCGGCGCGGTCCGGAGAACCTTGCGACCGCACTCGCTGAAGGAGGCGCACCGCATGCAACCGGCGTCCAATCCGCTCCGTCAGGGTCTCGGCCAGGTGACCGAAATCCCGCCGTTCAGTCTGGTGATTTTCGGCGCCGGCGGTGACCTCACCCGGCGCAAGCTGATGCCCGCCCTGTACAACCTCATGGTCGACGGGCTGCTGCCGCCCGAGCTGTCCGTCATCGGCTTCTCCCGGGGCCGCATCACCGACGCGGCCTTTCGGGACCGGACCCGAGCCGCGCTGGCGGAGTTTTCCCGGCGCCCGGTCCAAAACGACGTGTGGGCGCGGCTGGAGCCGGCACTCTCCTTCGTGGCGGGCGACTTCGACAATCCGGCGGCTTACCAGGCATTGCGCCGCCTGCTGGAACGCCGGGATCAAGAGCGAGGCGGTCCCCAGAACCGGCTCTTTTATCTGGCCACTCCGCCGGCAGCCTATCCCGTCATCGCCCATCACCTCAAAGAAGCCGGCCTCAACCAGCCGGAGCACCCCGACCGCTTCGTGCGGGTGGTGGTGGAAAAGCCGTTTGGGCGCGACGCCGCGAGTGCCGTGGCCCTCAACGCCGACCTGCACGCGGTCTTTGACGAGGCGCAGATTTACCGTCTCGACCATTATCTGGGCAAGGAGACCGTGCAGAACATCTTGGTGTTTCGCTTCGCCAACGGCATTTTCGAGCCGCTCTGGAACCGGCAGTACATAGACCACGTGCAGATCACGGTAGCCGAATCCATCGGCGTCGGCACCCGCGGCGGCTATTACGATCAGGCCGGCGCCGCACGGGACATGGTCCAGAACCATCTCATGCAACTGTTGTCCCTGGTGGCGATGGAGCCGCCGGTCACCTACGCGGCCGATGCGGTGCGGGACGAGAAAGTGAAGGCGCTGAGGGCCATCCATCCCTTCACCACGCGCGAGGTGGTGCAAAACAGCGTGCGCGGCCAGTATGAAGCGGGCATCGTCGATGGAGAACCCGTGCCGGGGTATCTGGACGAGAAGGATGTGGCCGCCGACTCCACCACCGAGACTTTTGTGGCGCTGAAGCTCTTGGTGGACAACTGGCGCTGGAGCGGCGTGCCGTTTTACCTCCGCACCGGCAAGCGCATGACCAAGCGGGTCAGTGAAATCGCCATCCAGTTTCAGCGCGTCCCCCATCGCTTCTTTCACGCGCTGGACATGCCCGAAATAGAGCCGAACGTACTGACCCTGCGCATTCAGCCGGACGAGGGCATCTCCCTCAAATTCGGGGCCAAGGTGCCGGGGCCCACCGTCCGCGTGCGCGACGTGCACATGGACTTTCTGTACGGGTCGGCATTTGCCGACGAGCCGCCCGAAGCCTATGAGCGTCTCCTGCTGGACTGCCTGCACGGCGACTCCACCCTGTTCACCCGCCACGACGAGGTGGAGGCCGCTTGGGCGGTCGTGACCACCCTGCTGGAGGGCTGGGCCCGCGAACGATCGCCCATCCCGGTCTATGAATCGGGATCCGCCGGCCCCCAGGAAGCGCTGGACCTTTTGGAACGAGACGGGCGCCGGTGGCGGCGGCTATAGGAGGGGTAGACCATGGGTGAGGATGAAACGGCATCGTGGAGCCGAACACTGGACCCCGGGCATGCATCCCCGGACGCAATCGAGTCCGCCTGGCGCCAACTGTGGGACGCGGCGGACGCGTCGTCCGGCGGGCAGCTGCATGCCCGCACGCAGACGCTGCTCATTCTGACCAAGGCGCCTCTCCCGCCCGGAGCCCTGGCGACGGTTGCCAGCCGACACCCTGGGCGCTTTGTCACCGTGGTGATTCAGGCGGACCCGGCGGAACGGGTAGAGGCGGAGTTGCTGGAGGCCGCCGCCGGTGTGCCCGGGTCGGAGAGCGTGGTGCTCCCGCTCGGCGCCGACGCGAGCCTGCATTGGGCCGAGGCTGTGATGCCGCTCTTGCTGTCGGACGTCCCAGTGCACGCCCTGGTGCTGGACCCCTCCCTGGTGCGAGACGGCGAATTCGCCCAGCTGCTGGAGACGTTGGACGAGGTGGTGATGGACACGGCCGGAGCCACCACGCCCTGGGAGATCTGGCGCCCGATCGCCGATGCCCGCGCCGACCTCGCCGTGGCCGACCTGGACTGGACGCGTCTTGGCTGCTGGCGGCAAGTGCTGGCCGCCAGCTTCGACCCGGAAGCCTGCCAGGAGATGCTGCCCGGGTTGTCGCGGGTGGAAGGATCCGGATCCCCCCAGGCGCAGGCGGAGGCCGGGTGGATTTACGGCTGGCTTGACTCGCGGCTCTTCCCCCATGGGGGCGGACCCCGGTTTCGCTACGCGGCCGACGGCCGGATGCGCGGCTTGCACAAAATTCTGCTGGCGCTGGGCGACGACGACCGTTCCGCGTGCACGGTGGTCCATACCGGCCGGCAGCTGCACGCCACCGTGACGCGGGACTCCGCGGTCCTGGCCACCGTGCACACCGCCTGTCCCCGTTCGACATGGGCCCAAATCCTGTCGGAAACGCTGTCGCGCGGGTACGATCCGCTGTTTCGGCAGGCGTTGGACGTGTTGTTGGCCGCTCCGCCGGAGTCGGACGGCGATGGCTAACCCGGCCCTTCTCCCGCGCGTCGTAGACGACCTGGTGGCGGCGGCGATGGCCTACCTGGACGAGGCCATCGCCCAATCCGCGCGTACCGGACGTCCCGCCCGGGTGGCGTTGTCGGGCGGCACCACGCCCCAAAGCCTGTTCCGCCGTCTCGGCTCCTCGCCCGGCGCCATCGCTGTCCACCGGCTCGACCTCTGGTGGGGCGACGAGCGCATGGTGCCCTACGAGTCGTCCGACTCGAACTACGGCGTGGCCCGCCGACTCTGGCTCGACCATCCCGGGGTCCATCCCGCCGGCGTCCATCCCTGGCCGGTGACCGGTGCACCTCAAGCGGCGGCACGCCGCTATGCCGAAGAACTGGAACGCACAATGCCGGGCGAAAGGCCTCCGCGCTTCGACCTGGTGTTTTTGGGCATGGGTCCCGAGGGCCACACGGCGTCGCTGTTTCCCCACAGTCCGGCGCTGGCCGAGCGGGCTTGGACCACCGCGGTCCGCGTGGAGGCGACGGTGTCGGAACGCCTCACCCTGACGTTGCCGGTCCTCAACGCCGCCCGCCGGGTGGTGTTTCTGGTTGAAGGCGCCGGCAAACGCGCCATTGTCCGGCGGCTCTTGGACCTGCCCGGTCCCACGCCGGACCTGCCGGCGTCTCTGATTGTCCCGTCCGAGCCGGCCATCCTGCTGATGGATGCCGCCGCCGCGGGGGCGTCGACGTAAGGGTCGAGGGGGCTGCACCGCCCTTTCGCGTCGACCCTGGGAGACAGACCATGCTGCGTGATAGGACGGAGGGATAGCGTGGGCGATGGGGGATATTACCGGTACCCGGCGCTGAATGGGAATCGGGTCGTGTTTGTCGCCGATGACGATTTGTGGATGGTCGCGGGCGACGGCGGCCAGGCGCGGCGCCTGACGGCTGGCCAGGGGCTCATGTCGCGCCCCTGGTTCAGCCCGGACGGCCGCACCCTGGTGTTCCTGAGCCGCGACGGCGGCGATCAGGACCTTTACCGGATGGCGGCCGACGGCGGCCCCCTGCAGCGGCTCACCTTCATCGGCGGCGTTCGCCAGCCGGCCGGATTTCTGGCCGACGGGCGGCCGCTCATCAGCTCCGGCGCCAAGGCGGCTTTTCCATGGGCCGTGGAGCTGTTTGCCGTCTCGCCCGATACCGGAGACCTGATGCCGCTCAATTTGGGACCCGCCAGCGTCCTCGCCACCAGCGCTCAGGGAGCGCGGGCGATCGGACGCAACACCGCCGATCCGGCCACCTGGAAGCGATATCGCGGGGGCACCGCGGGCGAGATCTGGCTCGACCCGGACGGCAGCGGACACTTTCGCCGCCTCGTGCAGCCTCGGGGCAACCTGACCGCACCCATGTGGGTGGGTGAGCGCCTGTTCTTTCTCTCCGACCACGAAGGCGTGGGAAACCTGTATTCGCTTGACCGTCTCGGCGAAAATCTGCGACGCCACACGGACCAGGACACCTACTACGCCCGCAACGCGGCGACGGACGGGCACCGCATCGTCTTTCACGCCGGTGGCGACCTCTACCTCTACGATCCCGAGCGCGACGAAACGCGCCTCATTCCGGTCACGTTCCAAGTCCAGCGCCCCCAGCGGCAACCACGTCTGGCGGATGCCGCCCGTTTCCTCACCGAGTACGACCCGCATCCCGCCGATGCGCGGCTCTCCGTGGTCAGCCGGGGTCAAGTGTCGAGTCTGGGAGCCTTTGCTGGACCGGTGGAAAGTCTGTCGCCCGGATCCGGCGTTCGCCAGCGCCTGGCGCGGCATCTTGGTCCTGCGGGCCAAATGGTGGCCATCGACGATCGTTCCGGCGAGGAGCGGTTGTCGCTGCTGCTGCCGGGCGGAGACGTGGACGTGCTGGTGGACCAGGACTTGGGCCGGGCCGTGGAAGTGGCTCCGTCGCCGGACGGGACGCGCGTGGCGCTCACCAACCACCGTTTGGAGCTGTATCTGATTGACGTCGTCAGTCGGCGTGCCGCGCTGGTGGACCAGAGCCGCCACGGCTTTCGCATCAGCGTCCATACTTGGGTGGAGACGCTCAGCGACCTCGCCTGGTCGCCGGACAGCCGCTATTTGGCCTATTCCTTCCCGGACTCCCCGGCCACCACCGCCATCCGCGTGGTGGAGGCGGAGACGGGGACGGTGCATCAAGTGACCCGGCCGGTGCGGGAAGATTTCGCGCCGGCCTGGGACCCGAAGGGACGCTACCTGTACTTTCTGGGAGAACGGGATTTTCTGCCGGTGGAAGACCAGCTGACATTCGACGTCGGCTTTCCCAAAGGCGTCCGTCCGTTCCTGGTCACCCTCACCCGAGACGTGCGCTCCCCCTTTCTGGCCACCGACCCGGCCCCCGCGCCCGAGAGCGGCGACGAATCCGCCCTCCGCGTCACCATCGACTTTGATGGCATCGAGGACCGGGTCATCCCCTTTCCCGTGCGTGTCGGACGATACCAGCAACTGGCCGCCCTGGAGGAGAAGGTGCTCTGGACCCTGTTTCCCGTCCGGGAGATAAGCGCGGAGCAGTTGGCTCAACATCCGGCGGATGGCACGCTGGAGTCCTGGGATCTGTCTGAACAAAAGCGGGAGGTCCTGTTGGAGGGCGTCAGCGACTTTCGGCTGGCGGCCGACCGCAAGACCCTGTGGATTCGTCAAGGCGCTCGGATCCGCCGGACCAAGGCGGGCGAGAAAGTCGACGAGTCCAAAGGAGACAAGCCGGGGCGGGAATCCGGTGTGGTCGACCTGAGCCGCATCGTGGTGCGCCTCGATCCGGCGCGCGAATGGGCGCAGATGTTTCGCGAAGCGTGGCGGCTTATGCGCGACCATTATTGGGACGCCGGCATGGCCGGAATTGACTGGTCGGCCATGTATCAACGCTATGCCGTTTTGCTGCCCCGCATCGGCACGCGGGGCGAGCTGTCCGACCTGCTGTGGGAGCTGCAGGGCGAGTTGGGCACGTCGCACGCCTACGAGTGGGGCGGCGACTACCGTCCGGAACCCCCCTGGCCGCACGGGAGCTTGGCCGCCGACTTCACCTGGGACGAAGCGCGCGACGGTTGGCGCATTGTCCACGTGGTGGTCGGGGACGCGGCGCTCGACGGCGAGGACTCGCCGTTGCATACGCCCGGCGTGAACGTGCAGGCCGGCGACGTGTTGCGGGCGATCGACGGCCAGACGGCGGGCCGTGGCGTCACCCCGGACGAACTGCTCTGGAACAAAAAGGGCCGGGAAGTCGCGCTCACCGTGGAGGGCGCGGACGGCGAGCGTCGCACCGTGACCGTGAAGACGTTGGCGGGAGAAAACCGCGCGCGCTACCGCGCCTGGGTGAATCAGAACCGCGCGCGAGTGCACGACCGCACGGGGGGAGCGGTCGGCTACGTGCATGTCCCGGACATGATGCATCAGGGTTTCGCGGAATTTCACCGCGGTTTCTTGGCGGAGGTCGTCCGGCCAGGTCTCGTCATCGACGTGCGCTTCAACGGGGGCGGAGAGCTGTCTCCCCTGCTGTTGGAGAAGTTGGCCCGCCGTCGGCGCGGCTACGCCTATCCCCGCTGGGGCGAGCCGGTGGGCTATCCCTACGAAGGGCCTTCGGGTCCCATTGTGGCCATCACCAACGAATACGCCGGTTCGGACGGAGACATTTTCAGCCACGTGTTCAAGATGATGGGCCTTGGGCCCCTCGTGGGCCATCGGACCTGGGGAGGGGTTATCGGCATCAACACGCACCTAACCCTGGTGGACGGCAGCGAGACCACCCAGCCGGAGTTTGCCATCACGTTCGAAGATGTGGGCCTCGGCGTGGAGAACTACGGCGTCGATCCCACCATCCCCGTCGACAACCGGCCGGAGGATTACGCGGCGGGGGTGGACGCCCAATTGGAGCGGGCCATCGACGAGATCCTGCGCCTCTTGGCGGAGAAGCCGGCGTCGACACCGCCTGCGCGCCCCGTGTTGTCGCGGGTCGTGCCGCCGCTGCCGCCGCGGCGATAGGCCATCACGGCGGCCGGGCTCGGGGCTCGTTGATGAGCGCATACGCTGGCGGAAGGCAGCACCACCGTCGACGGGCCCGGATGCGGCGCCTTTGTTCGGTGCACCGGCCAACCGTTCCCTTCTTGCCGACTCACCCGTCGCGGACG
>DAHVOH010000046.1 GCA_027318915.1 Clostridiales bacterium | reverse complement strand
AGAGCGCGGATCGCGCCTCTCCCTGGGCCAGCGGCAACTCTTGGCGTTCGCCCGCGCCATCCTGGCCGACCCCCGCATCCTCATCCTGGACGAGGCCACGGCCAGCATCGACACGCGCACGGAATTGCTCGTGCAGGACGGCCTGCACCGTCTGCTCAAGGGTCGGACAGCCTTCGTGGCGGCACACCGGTTGTCCACCATCCGCGAGGCCGACCGGATTCTGGTCATCGATCAGGGCAAGCTGGTTGAATCCGGCACGCATGACCAGTTGCTGGCGCTGCGCGGGTATTACCATCGTCTGCTGTCCGCGCAGTTCAAGTTGGAGGACAACGGGGGATGGTTCGGCCACGAATCGCAAGTCGCTCCCGTCTAACGAGTTCCGCCTGAACCTACCCGGAGGCGCTCCCTGGCGCCTCTTGGTGTTTTCTTGATATTTTCAGCCAATCTAAAGAGGAGCCCGCAACGTCCCGCCTTGCCGATCCGTTAATCTGTGAGGGGATGGACTCGGGAAGGCATGCCGGATTCTTCCGGGGGTGGCTTATGCATTGGCGGCAATGGCTAACGATGGGGGTCATCACAGCGGCCATGCTGGTGGCCGGTTATGCCGTCTCGCGCGATCTGGGCGCGCCCGTAAGCCACCTCACCGCCTCCACCACGCCGGCGATCGGCGATCGGGCGCCCGGTTTCTCCCTGCCTTCCCTGGACGGAGCCGAGATCAGCATTCGCCATATGCCACGCGGTCCTCTGCTCATCAACTTCTGGGCCTCATGGTGCCCGTATTGCCGTGATGAGACGCAGAGTCTCGTGCGTCTGGACGGGTCTTGCGGCCGGCACCTGAGCATTGTCGGCGTGGCCGTCAATGAGGCCACGCCGGAAGTGGCGCGCTTCGCGCAACAAGCCAACATCCCCTATCCCATTCTCCTCGACCCGACCGGGACGGTCGCCAACCGCTACGGCGTGGCCTACCTGCCCACCACCGTGCTGATTAACCGGACCGGCCACATCGCGTACGTCAAGCGCGGCGCCTTCGTGGACACGAGTCAGGTGCGGCAGTTGGTCAATCGCGTCCTGCACAACGTGTGCCGCGCGCCGCGTCTCACCGCCGGTCGATCGTAGGAGGCGGACCCGCGAACTTCGCCCCCCCGGATAGAGGGCAGAGTCCCCCGGCGTCGAAATCTCCGGCCATTGAATCCGGAGGGGGCGGATTATGGCGATCCGGCGCATCCTGGCGGCGTTGGCGGCCACACTGGCCATCGTGGCCGGCGGAGCGTACTATGTGAGCCGGCATCCCACCATGGCTCTGCCGGTGATTGCCCGGACGGCCGGGCCGACGCTCGCCACTTCTCTCTTGACCCAGCATCCCCTCGAACTCAAGGCGGCGACGGCGGCGCTGCGCCCGGCGGTCCCCGTCCATATCAGCGCCGGCGTGCCCGTTTCCGAAGCAGGCCTGGCCGGTGCGGTCGGCCGCACGTTGGCCGCTTCTGTGCCGGCCCGCTTCAGCGTCCCCCGCCGGGACCTGGCCGCCCTTCCGGCCCCCTTCCGCCCGTATGCCGCCGGCTTGACCGGCGCCACCGGCACGGTTCAATCAATCCAGGTGACCGGCGCCGCCGGCACCGCTGAGAATGGCTCCGTCACGGTCACCGCCACCATCATCGTGAACGGCCAGCCGTTTCTGGCCACGGCCGCGGTCGTGATACGCCACGGCGCCATCACCGGACTGTCGAGCCTTAACCTCACACACTCGTGACGTGAGCCCTCCGGTCAATCCCCGGCTATCGCACCCCGAACGGTCTCCGGCGGCACAAAGGCCGTCTGCCCTTCGATAAGCGCGCGGGCCCTGTCCACCCGGTCCCAGACGTTCCAGAGCAGCACGCCCCTCACACGTCCCTCCGCATCCAGATAATAGACAACCCCCTCCTGGTTCGGATCCTTCCAGTCCGCGACGGTCGTCAACCGGGGGTCCAGCAAGCCGACCGCCTCAAATCCCTTGTCAAACAGATCCGAGTAGAAGAACGGGAGATAGTCGTGGTGGACCAAGGCGCCGGCCATGCTCCGCCCTGCGGCCTCGCCCATCGCGTTGGCATTGTCCTCGTGCTCCACCCGGACAAAACGCCCGAGAGCTGAACTGAACACACTGGCCACGTCGCCGGCGGCATACACGTCGGGCGCCGAGGTCATGAGGGACGCGTCCACCCGAATCCCGTCGTCCACCTGAATGCCGGCCGCTTGAGCCAGTTCCACCCGCGGGCGGATGCCGAGACCGGCGATGACGAGGTCCACCGCGAGCTCTTCGCCGGTTCCGGTTTCCAGCAGGGTGCGCCCGCCGTCCACCCGCGCTCCCGCCACTGTGGTTTCGGGATGTACAATGACGCCGCGGCTCCGATAGTAGGCCGTCACGTCGTCCGAGAGATCCCGCGGCAGCACGCGGCCCAGGATGCCGGACTCCAGCATGATCTGATGCACCTGCTTGTTCTGCAGGGTCAGGGCCGCAGCCATTTCGGAACCGATGAAGCCACCGCCGATGACCGCTACTTCCCGTGCATTGGTGGCGCGCCGCACCAAGCGGAAGTAGTCGGCCAGGGTGCGATAATAGACGACGGAGTCCGGCAGGCTGGGCAGGCGAATCGGCGCGCCGCCGGTGGCCAGCAGACAGCGCTGGTAACGAAAAGACCGCCCCGTGTGGTCGGTGAGACGATGGGTCGAAGGATCGAGCGCGACCACTCGCGTGGTCAGATACAGGTCCACGTCCTGTTCCTCGTAGTCCATCCGGCGCCAGATCTGTTCAACGCGGTCTCCTTTGAAGAGGCTCTTGGACAGCGGGGGGCGGTTGTAGGGCATGAACGGCTCCTCCGACAGCAGGGCGATGCGCCCGGTCGGGTCGACGGACCGAATGCCCGCTACGGCCGCATCGGCCGTCATGCCGCCTCCCACGATGACGTACTGGTACTCGGCGTCCTGGGCCATGCGTTTCCTCCTTGTTCGACAGCGCGGGATGGGCTCGCCACTGCTCCGGCTCAGGCCGCAGCGGGGCACCATGGGCGGCGCCGGGTCAAATCCCGGGCGCGGCCCATCCCAACTTGTTCACTTCCGCCTCAATCGCGGGCAGCGGGGCCACGCCGGTGATGCGGTCCGCCAGCAGACCGTCCGGATTGACAAACAGAAACGTCGGATATTCGGCCAATCGCCAGCGCGCCTTCAAGTGCGCGGCCGGATTCGCCCAGACAATGACGCCATAACGGTGGCGGTAGCCGGCCAGACTGGCCTCCACGGCGGTTTGGTACCCGGGGTCGGAGGGGGTCAGAGCCGGCCCCACGCCATCCTGGCCGCCGCCCGGCTGGCCGATGGGGCCCGCCGTCGCCACGCCCAACTTGGCGCTGCCGTCCACAATGACGAGGCGAATGCCCTTCCGGCCGAGGTACCGCGCCAAGCCGGGCTCCACCCACCGGTCTTCCCAGGCGCAGTAGCGGCACCAAGGCGCCATCGCGAGGATGACGGTGCGCGCTCCGGGGCGCAGTGTGCGCCACCGCAGGGGAGGACCGGTGAAAACCCGGACCGGCAGGATGCGAAGACCACCGGACACCGTGGCGGGCGGGGGCGGCCCGAAGCGCCGGAGCGCAAAGGCCGTCACCAGTGCCGCGACCGCCAGCACCATCACCACCATCCAGCGCCGCGTCTTCACCTCGGTCCTCCTTCGCGCGGGACGGCCTTGCCCGATGGCGGACCGGAATGTCCCCGGCTCGCTTTCCCGGCCGACACCGCCGCGCCTCATGGCCGCCGGGTCCGTTCCCGTTCTGAAAATCCCCCGGACCCGCTGCCCAAAGACCGGCCACGGACTCCATCCAAGAGTTCGCCTCATCCCGGCCCGGCTCCTGCGTTGAGACCTCCACACTCCCCGACGCGGCGGCGGGGCGTCGACGGCGGACGTCGGCGCGTCGCCGATGTCCGCCGGACGGCGCGGTACGACCTCGCCGACCCCGGCCCCTTCCGGATCCGGAGGACGAACCCGCCCTCGCCTCGGCGTCTACCGTCCCTCTCGTGGGAGACCAGACCGGCCCTTGCCGCCCCATTGCGCCAAGACGGGGATGGCGTCGGCGGACTCCGCCCCCGCCGTGGCCGCCACCACCCGCGCCGCGGCCCGAGCATGGGCCACCGCTGAACTGGGCCGGCCGTGCAAGGTTTCTTGGTACAGACCCCATAGCATTTTGACATTGTGGATGACGGAGAAGGGCCCTGCGGTGACCAACGCCGCCTCCATCAAGCCGGTGTACAGTGCGCCGACCTCGCCGCCGGCCGCGACGTGGCGCCCGGCCGCCGCGCCCGCTTCCAGCCCTGTCGAGTCGTCCCGGACGAGGCGGAGGACCTCGGTCAAGTCGGGAGTCGAGCCCTCTTGCGGCGTCCCCGCCCAGGACGAGCGGACAGCCTTCTGACGGCGGGTGCGCTGGCTGCACAAGGCGAGTCCCAAGGCC
The DNA here is from genome assembly GCA_027318915.1 of Clostridiales bacterium. The sequence continues at coordinate 21,527 of DAHVOH010000046.1, read as the reverse complement.
CAACGCCGAATGTCTGTCGGCACATCCGGCCCCCGGACCAAGTCCAGGGCCGCGTGGACCCCGGTAACCGCGTGCGCGTCATAGCCGGACGCGTACAGCATGAGAGAGGACGCCCGCGCCGTCATATCCGCCAGGGCGGCCAGGCCGACCCCTGACCGCCACGCCTCCAGCAGCACCGCGGGTTCCGAGCCGGGTGGGCAATCCACCAATCGGTCCACCCAGGCCTGGTGACGCATCTCGTCCACCGGCGCGGGGGCGTCCACCGGCAGCTGGCGCTCACGCCACTCCGGGGACAGAGCCTCCGCCCACGACAGGTCCGGTCGGGACGCCAGATACTGCACCGCCGCCCGCACCGGGCCTTCCGCGTATGCCCATCCTTCCGTGTCGTCCAGGAGCTGTACGGCCCGCCAGACGATCAACAGCCGGTGCTCATTCTCGGGATAGGACCGGATGGCGGCACGCAGCAGGGGCCAGCGCACAGCCGGTCCGACGGTCCGCAGCAGCCCCACGGCGCGATGTTCAGCCCGCCAAGCCTCCCGGCCCGATTCGACGGCGGTCAGGAACGCTTCCTCATCTGTCCAAGCCGCCGGTTCTCCCTCCGGCTCCATGGCCAACATGACCGTGGGGCCATAGTTGGCGTGCTGCAGGAGGTCAAGGACATAGGCGGTCGCATGCAGCAGGGACAATTGCCGGTGCGATGCGTCCAGCAGGGCTTCCGCGCGCAGCAGAGGTCCCCCGTTGAAGGTGCCGTGACCCACCAGGGGTCCGTGATGGTCCACCCAGTGAGCAGACGCCGCCGCCAGCGTCAAATAGATGGCCCCGTTGCTCAGTCCCTGCCGGCGAAACTCCTGCAGCAGCTGTCCCGCTTCAGCGACAGGGCACGCCTCCACTTGGCGAAGCCGCGCCTCCATGGCCGGGTCCCATCGCAATTCCTCGTGGCTCATCTGGCACCCCCCACCCAATCCTGAGCGACCGGGCGGCAGACGTCATCCTTCTGGAGAAGGAGTTCTCGGCCTCGGCGGGGGAGGCGCACGGGCTCTGGCCGGTTCGCCGCAGCCGAGCCGACGTCCGCGCCGCCGGCGGCCCTCTTGGAACCGCCCGGCGGCCGCGGTAGTCTTGACAGAGGAAGGTGACTGTTTGCGCCTCGTTCCTTACGAAGATGTCGTGAATGCCGTCACGGTCGGCGATTTGTTCGACGCCGTGCGCGACAGCCTGCGCCTGTACAGCCGCCGCCAGGTGTCGGTCGCGGCCGTGGGAATTCTGGAGCTTGACGATGGGGGCGACGTCCACGTCAAGTCAGCCGCCATGAGCCACTATCCGTATTTCGTCGTCAAGGTGGCCGCATCGCTCCCGAACGCCGCGGAACTGGGACGGCCCACCGCCAACGGCGCGGTGTTGGTCTTCAGTGCCCGCTCGGGAGAGCTGGTGGCGTCGCTCGCGGACCGCGGCCGCCTGACCGACCTGCGCACGGCGGCGGCGGGGGCGATCGCGACCGATCTCCTGGCCGTCGCCGGACCGCTGACCGTCGGCATCGTCGGAACCGGCGTCCAAGCCCGACTGCAGGCCGAAGCGCTCGCGGCGTTGCGCCCCATCACCCGACTGCGCCTCTGGGGGCGTCGGCAAGACGCTGCCCGTGCCTTGGCCTCCGAGCTTGCCGCCGCCCTGCCCGGCGCTCTGGTGGAGTCCGTCTCCTCCCTGCAAGGCGTGGTGGAAGAGAGCCAAGCCGTCATTACCGCCACGTCCAGTCACGAGCCCCTCATCCGGGGCCGATGGCTCCATCCGGGACAGCACCTCACCGCTCTGGGCGCCGACGACTACAGCAAAGCGGAACTGGATGACGCATGCTTCGCGCGCGCGGACCTGATTGTCGTGGACAGCCGGGACCAGAACCAAACCCTGGGCGAATTGGGACGACTGGTGCAGGCCGGACGGCCGGCGGCCGTTGCCGCCGAACTGGGGGATGTCCTCGACGGCCGACATCCGGGCCGCAGCAACCCGTCACAAATCACCGTGGCAAAGCTCACGGGCATCGGCGTGCAAGATTTGGCGGCTGCCCAAGTGCTGCTGCAGCGTCTGGGTCCGTTGGTCGACGGTAGCCCCCCGTCCACCGACTAAACGGTGCCGTCGGCAGCAGCCGTCTCGTCGCACAGCCAGGCGGCAAGCGCCGGGCGCCCGCGTGGTGCCCCATCCGGAGGACCCACCCGGAGCGGCGGGACAACCCGTCCCGCCGCTCCGGGCGCGGCCGACCGAACCTCTCCCGGTCGCCGCTCAGGGCAGAAAATCACCCTTGCCCAGCGAACTGGCGCCGTCCAGGGTATAGCACGCCCCCGACGCATAATCCGCGTAATCGCTCAGCAGATACGCCGCCAGGTGCGCCACCTCCTCCCGCCGCCCGAAGCGTCCGGCGGGCACGGTGCGGAGCACCGCCGCCGCCGCCTCCGGGGTTGGCCACAAGTGGTCGGCGGCGCCGGTCTCGGCGATGGGTCCGGGTGCAATGGCGTTAACCCGAATTCGGTGCGGGGCCCATTCCACCGCCAATGTCTTGGTCATCGCCAGTACCCCGGCCTTGGCCGCCGCCGAATGTACCACATAGGGCCCCCCGGTCCAGGCGTAAGTGGCGACGATATTGACGATGGCGCCCGGCGCGCCACTGGCCACCCACTCCTTGGCCACCCGCTGCGTGCAGTACCACGTTCCATTGAGCACGATGCCCACCACCGCGTTCCACCCGTTGACGCTCAGATCCAAGGCGTGGACCGGGAAATTGCCGGCCGCATTGTTCACCAGGCAATCCACCCGACCGAACACGGCTATCGTGCGCGCCACCATGGCGTCCACCTGCTCGGGCCGGCGAACGTCGACCGGAACCACCAATGGCCTCTCGCCGACAGAGGCCATCTCGTCGGCCGCCGCCTGGAGCACTTCCTCGCGCCGACTGGCGATGGCCACCTTCGCTCCCAAGGCGACCAGCTCGCGGGCTATGGCAAAGCCCAGTCCGGTTCCCCCGCCGGTGACGATGGCCACGCGGTCGGCAAATGTGCCCGCGGGCAGCATCGGCTGCTCGATCCCTCTGTGTTCACTCCCCATCGCGTATCGCCCGGCCTTCTCTGTCCCGGGAAGCCCCGGTCTTCGTCCCCATGGGGGACGTGGCCGGGACTCCTTGTTCGCGTTGGCCGGATCCTCCCTTCACCCGCCATGAGACGGGACGTTTTTCCCCGCAACCGCGACCCTAGCCGCTGACCCTTTTCGGATGGGATGCCGCCTTTCATCCGGTCGGCTCGCGTCGTTCCAGCGGTGTCCTGAACCTAGTGGGGCTTCGGGACGCCCGATTCCGTCGACTTCCTAGCTCACTGGCGTCGTGACGTCCTGGAGCCGGTGGACGTAGACCTCCAGGGCCGCGGCCAGCAGCGGCCGCGCCGGATGAGGACCCGATCCCCGAAGACCCGGGTGACCGTCGCGGCCAGCGCCGTCCCTCCGTCGCTGACGACCAGCAGCCCCGGCCGTGGGTCCCGGCCCCGGGCGACGAGATCCTCGCGCACCAAGGTCGTGACGGCCGTATTCTCGGTGGTGCCTTCCCGAAGCCCCAAGACGGGCTTCCGTCCCTCCGCATCGACCCCCAGGGCCACCGGGATGGCATGCGCGACCCGCAGACGATGGCATCCCGGGAGAGCACCCGCATCCGGGTAGTGAGGGGCCGCTGGAAAACCTGCTGGAGGAGCCCCCCGGTGTCCCGGGCGAAGCCGGCCCTCACGGTGCTCTTCGCGGCGCCGTCGGTCGCGAGGGCGTCGGGGACCGGGGGATCCGCCAGCGTCATGCCGGCTCGCGACCCCGTAGAGCATCCGCTCGAACGCGGCCTCATCCAGCCGATCCGGCTGCTGCAACCCCGGGGTCCGCNGCGCCACCTCCTGGCCGTCGACGGGGCGGACCCGCGGACGTTGGATCTGGACCCTCCGCCCAGCCACGACGACGTACCCCCCTTGGTCGCCGCGCCGCTGGGCCCGGCGTGGCGCTTGGTGCCGGCCCTTGGTGCCTAAACCCTGCGCGACCTCGGCCTCGAGCATTGATTGCGCCATCACCCGTGCCGTCTGCCACCCATGGGCCATTCACCCGTCCTTGAGGACTCCCGCCAACGCGCCCACCTCGGCCCGGAACTCCGGCGGCTGGCCCCACTCCTCACACCCTTGGCGCTTCTGATACGCTCTCTTCGCGTGGCGTCTCTCCCTTCTGTGTGCACCCCCAGTCTGACAGACCGGGGGCGGAGGGCGCCCCCTGCACTTTCAACTAACTTCCGGACTCACCCGTCGTTCCCTCAACGTCGCTACGCATCCGTCCCGCCCGCCCGGTCCAAGAACTGCACGGCCATGTCCTGCCGGCACTCTCGGGCTGTGCCGATATGCGCGGACAGACGCCAGACCCGCTTGAGAAACAGATGCAGATCGCTGTCCCAGGTAAAGCCCATGCCTCCGTGCAGGTGCACCCCGTCTTCGGCGACGCTGATGCCGTGGTCCGATGCGTAGGCCTTGGCCAATCCTGCGTAAAACGCTCGGCGCGGGCTGTTTTGAGAGAACGACCAGGCCGCGTACCGGACCGCCAGCCGGGTGTTTTGCGTCCAGGTGTGATTCCAGGCGGCGCGGTGCTTCAGCGCCTGAAACCGCCCAATCGGACCCCCGAACTGGCGGCGTGTATTGAGATACGCCACCGTTCTCCGCAGCACCTCGTCCATCGCCCCGAGAATATCGGCTGCGGCCAGAATCCGGCCGAGCGCCGCCAGATCCCCCCGGTCGGCCGAACTGGCGAGCGGCATGAAGCTGTCTTGGGGCACCACGATGTCGGCCACGGACAACGCAGCGACAGGATGCGCCCGATCCCACGCCGTCCGGAACGCGAGCGGCAGCTCCGTGACGGGCAGCAACACCAGCCCGACCCATGGTGCCCCCTCCACCGCCACCGGCAGCAACAGCAGGTCGGTCAACCCCGGAAATGCGACCACGACCCGCTCTCCACTGAGCCGCCAATCGCCCCCACGGGGCCGGGCCACCACCGACCCGTCCAGAGCCGTCCAGGCCACGGCGGGGACGCTTCGCCCGCGCGCCACATCCGGGAGGTGACGTGCCCGCTGGCTCTCCGATCCCCAGCGTTGCAGGGCCCATGCCGTGGCCAAGGTGTCCGCCACGGGATACGGCACCAGATGCTGTCCGCACGCCTCCACGGCCATGACCACATCCAGCAGATCCAAACCCGAGCCGCCCAGGTCCTCCCCGATGAAAGCACCCAAAAGCCCCTGCTCCGCCAAAAGCCGCCCCAGGTCCCGCTGTTCCTGTTCATCGGGAGGCGGCCCATCGTACCATCGACGCGTCGAGGCCACGGTCTTGGCGTCGGCGAAAACCTTCTGCATCACCGCGGCCATGGCGTACTGGTCGTCCGTAAAGTCAAACGTCACCGGCGATCCCCCCGCGGCAACCCCAAAATATGTTCGGCCACGATGTCCAGCTGAATCTCCCGCGTGCCGGCGTAGATATTGGTGGCAAGGGCCAGCAGATATTCATACTGGTGGAAGCCGCCCCCCACACTCTCCGCGCCGTCCAGCACCTGGGTCGCGGATCCCTGGGTCTCCAGCGCCAGTCTGCCCAGCCTCTGATACAGGTCGCCGTAAAACAGCTTGAGGATCGAGGCTTCAAACCCCGGGTCGCGCCCGCCTTCCAGCTGCGTCGTGACGTCCAGACACCAAAACCGGAGAATTTCCAGCTCCTCCAGAAGCTCCATGGCCTCTTCGCGGAAGGCCTGGTCGGCCGCCACCCGGCGCATGCGGGATCCCGCCGTTGCCCACCCGATCAGTCGGTCGAACTGGTGACGGTAGCGCGCGTGTTCCTGGATGGCGGTGACACCGCGCTCAAAACCGAGGATGGTGTTGGCCACCCGCCAGCCTTGATTGACGGGGCCGACGCGGAAGCTGTCCGGCACCGCCACTCCGTCAAAGTGCATGGAGCCGAATCCCGGCTCTCCCGTGATCTCCAGAAGCGGCTGGACCGTCACACCCGGTTGTCGCAGCGGCACCAAAAAGAACGTGATGCCCCGATGCTTCGGAGCATCGGGATCGGTGCGTGCCAGGACGAAACTCCAGTCGGCATCCATGACGCTGCTCGTCCAGATTTTTTCGCCGCGGAGAATCCAATCGTCTCCGGCGCGCGTGGCGGTGGTGCGCAAGGAGGCGAGGTCGGAGCCGGCCTCCGGCTCGGAATAGCCTTGGCACCAAATTTCTTCGGCCGCCAAGATGGGACGCAAGAATCGCTGCTTTTGACTCTCCGTGCCGTGGACAAGCAGCACTGGTCCCAGAAGTCCTTTGCCCGCCCAGCTAATCCCCTCGGGCGCGCCGGCTCGATAGCACTCCTCGGCGAACAGAATCTCTTCCACGTAACCCCGCCCCTGACCCCCGTAGGCGGCGGGCCAGGAGAGCCCGGCAAATCCTGCCCGCCAGACCGCCAAGTCCCACCATCGCCCGATCTCGGAACGGTGGGCGGGGTCATCCCGGTGTTCCAAATACACGGGGTCCTGCAAAACCGTGTGCAGAAACTCGCGCACCGACGCACGAAACCTCTCCTGTTCGGGAGTAAACGCCAGATCCATCGTGCCTCCACCCTCGCTTGATTGACCGTCGCAAACCCATGACGCCCGCAAAGCTCCGCCCCCCAGCATAGCGCCAAAGGGCGATCCGTGCCGCTGTTATCCGGGCGGAACCGTCGTCGGTGCCTGCTCACCCGACGGATCATCCTCGCATGGACCGGCCAGTCTGCGCCCAACCGGGCTTCGGGTGCACCGGCCGCGATATTTGGGGCCGTGGTGACCCCCGAACGCGCTCCGACCGCGAAGGCGCCCTCATCGCTCGAACGAACGACGGTGCCGGGGGTATCATCCCCCGCAGGCGCACCGCGATCGCAGCGTTCAGCCCAGACTCGATTCCCGGACGGTGCCGGTTCCGGCCGCCCATCCGATCATCGTTCGACCGGCCCTGGCACGATCGGCAGGCGTAGCGGCCACCGGGTGCGCTGGGTGCCAAGCCCCTTCTATTCGATCACCGGACGGAGCCGGGCCAGGACCCGCGCGGCACATGTAGCCCGATCCTGCCGCCGCACGGGCCAAGTCGCCCCGCAAATGCCCGTCGGGCCCCCGCGTGTACACAGCGGCGGGACGCCCTCGCGGATTCCGCGTGCCCTGTTGACGGGTGACTTGCCGCGAGCAGTCGCCGGGCTTCACGTTGGCCGAGGCGTTGCCGGGACGTCCGGAGAATCTTGCCGTGGGCGCGCCGCGCATGGCCCGTCCGCCCCGGGGACAGGGCGGGGCGTCCCTCGGAAGCCTGGGCCGATCCTATAACGTCCATGCCGAGGGGGAGAGCCCACGATTTTCTCCGACCGCAGCCCTCTCAGGAAGGCCACGGATGCCCTGTGGCCTTCCGTCTCGGGCAGCGCTTTACAGGTCCTCGATTTCCGCCTCCCACTGCACGTCGATGGCATCTTTCACACTCTCGTGAGCAGGGCATCCCCCGGGGTGAACCTGAAGTGCCCTTTCCGCTTCAGCCCGCTGCTCTCGCGGGACCGCAAGATGGTAGCGGATACGAATCTGGGTGATGCGAATGGTCTGGCCCTCTCCTGTAATGAGGCCCTCCACCGAGGCTTTGAACCGAGCTCGATCAAATTTCACCTTGCGCGCTGCCAGCGCGCCGGCAAGAGTGCCGTACATTCACCCGCCGACGGCCGCGACAATATGGTCGAGGGTGGAGGCCACCGGAGGCCCCTCGCCCACACCGTAATACTCGCGCAAGCCTCCTTGAACTCCATACACCACCGGGGTCGCCACTTCCCCCAGGTAGGCGTGCCGAAAGCCACGACGATACTCCAACTCGGCCTTCGAGACATAATTGAAGACGTGCCCCATGGTAGAGGAACTCCTTTCCCGTCACCGCCCGCGCCACGCACGTGACGGCAGGCCAGTCGTCCAGGCCGCTAGAACTCGGCAGAGCGAAGCCAGGCCACGCTACGCCGCGGATGTCCACCGGTGCGTCGGACCGCGATCGCACCGCCCTTGACCGTCTCCGTATGCGTCTACGTAGCCGGCGGGACGGACAAGCCCTACGATTCCGGTCCGCGTTCAACACTCGGATCCGCCGCGGTGTCGCTCATCGAGCTTCCCTTAAGTATACCGCTCACTATATCCTACCTGGTCATCTGCCGACCGCGGTCCCTCGCGCCACCGCCGTGCCCTGTTCCCCGAAATGTCACCATCAAAGCGCGCATGGGTCCGAGATCGCCGTGCCCCAAAGATGGTGGCATCGGCGCCCGGCTTCCTTGCCCCTCCGGGAGCGGCAATCGGAACGGACCTCTAAGCCGACGGGTACCCGGTGTTCACACGGGTCCTGCGGCCCTGTGCGGCTGGTGCACATGTCGACGACGCTTTGACGGCGAAACCGGGACAGGCCCGGCCCCCACCTTTTCATCGGTGCCGCTGCCGGGCGTCGCCTCAACCCCGTGTTCTCCACCCCGGCGGCACCGACGTCTCCCGACACCGTCACGCCGAGCCCCGTGTCCGAAAAGAGTCCGTTGTCGGATCACCCCCGCGACAAATGCCTCGCCTTCCCACGGGTCCGCCGTCTAGACGGCGGCCGCCAAGTGGGGCCGTTCTCCCAGACGGATATGAACTTGGTAGGTCACGGCTCCCCTGGCAAATGTCAGCGTGACCCGCTCGCCCACCCGATCGCGTTCCAAAGCGTGCACCACGTCTCGCAAGCTGTAGACGGATCGCTCGCCGATTTTGGTCAGAAAATCTCCGGGACGGACTCCGGCCCGGCCGGCAGGACTGCCGGGGTAGACGCGCACCACCATCAGACCGCTTCGACCTTCGGGCGCGCGCGCGACATCCACACCGATCCAGGGCCGCCGCACGTGGCCATAGCGCAGGATTTGGCCGACCACATAACGCACTGTGCTGGCTGGAATGGCAAAAGCCAGTCGCTCTCTAGTGGTGGACGCCATGCCCGACCCCGTCCATACTGGGATCGGATCACGGAGACGGGCGGGGCGGGGCGGAGCGTCCGCCGGCGCGGGTGCGGCGCCGCGCTTGGTACAGCAACTCAGCCAGATCGTAGGCGAGTTGACGGCGTTGGACGGGTGTTAAATCACCCACCGCGGTGACTTTCGGCATGACGCGCGAACCCCCCGCTCCATGCGTATGCGGGGACCCGTCGTTCTCATCAAGAGCGTGAAAGGGGGCGGCCCCGGATGCGGGCGTTGGGCGTTGCGCGCGTCTCCACACAGGAACAGGCGCAAGGCGACCGATTCTCCATCCCTCACCAACGCCAGCGCATCACGGAGTACTGCCTGGCGCGCGGCTGGGAGCTGGTGGACGTGATGGAGTATGTCCAGTCCGGCGGGTCCAACTTCCGAGAACTCCAAACCGTCTTGGCAACGGTCACGCGCGACCGCGTGCAGGTGGTCGTCGTCAACGAGCTGGACCGACTGGCTCGCGACATGATCTCGACCCTGCTCTTTTTGGAAGATCTCCAAAAGGCCGGCTGCCGGTTCGTCTCGGTTTCGGACGACCTGGACCTCACCACGCCCGACGGCGAGTTGAAGATGATGATTCTGTCGGTCTTCGCTCACTACTTTCGGCGGCAGCTGTCTCGAAAGATCCGGGGCGGGCTGCGCGAACGGGCACGGCAGGGCAAGCACCACGGGGGCCGCCCCCCCTACGGATTTCGGTTTGAAGGCGATCGGCTCGCCCCGCATCCGGAACAAGCGCCGGTGGTGCGCCAAATCTATTCCTGGTACGTTCATGACGGACTCGGGGGCCGGGAGATTGCCAAACGACTGAACGCGGAGGGTGTGCCTACCCAGACTGGACAGTCTCTGTGGGCGGCCTCCGAAATCCGGGTTCTCCTCCGACGGCCGGCCAATGCGGGCGACCTGGTGCACGGTGCGCTGGACTTCACGCAGGAGCGAACCGGAGTGCGCCATAAGGTGCATCGGCCGGACCCGCTGATTGTCAGCCGAGCCCACGAAGGGCTGGTGAGCCGGGAACTGTGGGAGCAGGCTCAGGATCTGCTGGCGTCCCGCCGTGGCTCGGGACGGCGGGCGGACAGTCCCTATCTCCTGAGCGGCTTGGTGTACTGCGGCCTGTGCGGCCGGACAATGGTCCCGGTCAAGGGCCGCACCGCCCCGCGCTATGTCTGCCGGGGTTACCAAGCCTCGGGAACCTGCAGCAGCGGCCACAGCCAACCGGTGCCCGCGGTGGAAGCGGCGGTGATGGACAACCTCTTTGCCAAACTGGACGTGCCCGGAGCGGACGACCTGGAGCGCTGGGTGCGCCAGCGCATCGCTCAGGACGAGGGCTCCCGGCAGACCGCCCGGGAACGCGAACGCATTGCGCGCGCCTTGGCGACCGTGCCCGCGATGCGGCAGCGAGCCGAAGACGCGCTCGTTCAGGGTGCGCTGACCATATCCCGGTTCCGAGCGGTTCAGGCTAAAATCGAGGCCGAGGAAAGTCGGCTCCGATTCGCATTGGCGGCTTTGGACAAAGTCCCGCCGCCCGCCGCCCAGACGGGAGCGGTGCTGCGGGCGGAACTTGAGGAGACCGTGCGGGGCCTTCGCGAAGTGGGGACGCTCCATGAACGGCGCGAGATGATACGCCGCTATGTGACCTGGGTAGAGTTGCTGCCGAACGAAATCCGCGTGCATTATGACCCTCGCCCCGCCCCTCGATCCGCATCCCATGCCGACGCCGGGCCCGCCTTGGCTCCGGAGCCGCCGACACCTCCGGGCTGACCGCTGGCGGCGGCTCCGATTCGCCGCGCCCGGACAACCTTCCGTCGAGCGACTTCCCGCCACGTCCTCACCGGCCCCCGTGCGATCCTCCTGGCGTTACCTTCCCAGTGGACAGAGGTCGAAAAGGCCATGCCAGCGGGGCGCCGGTTTCCGTCCGTGGCCGTGTAGAACCCACCGTGTGCCCGTCGCGTGATACGCGACCAAACCTCCGTGCTCAACGAGGCGCGCTTGCTCGGGCGTGACGCCGGTGACGCGCGCCGTGGACCGCTCGCGCCGGCCGGACGGGGCCAGCTCCCCCGCCGGGTTGAGGTCGGCGAGCAATTCCGGCGGCTCGTCCAGAACGCCGCGGTCCGGGCCTCCCGGCGGGGGAGCGACGCCACCAGCCAGGCCAGCACACAATAGGCCGCAGGGACCCGGACCTTGGAGTCCGTGCAATGGAACAGGGGTGCCAAGGTGACAAAGTGGGGATCCGTCGCCGGGCGCGGAGCGGCGGATCCGCCCGTCGGCTCCTCCTGGAATGTACGGATCCCGGCTTCCATTTTCCGTTGCGGGTGGCGAAAGCCGCGAACCTGTCCTTCCTCCGGGGTCCGATTATCGGTGACCACCACCCGACCGGGGTGGCCGTACACGATGCAGGCCCGGTGTGCGCCAGCCGGTCCGGCCACCGGCCGGGGTCCACCGGCGTTCAGGCGATGCGGGGCACCGCCAGCCGGTCGTTGTGATGGCCGGGCACCCGCATGCTCACCGCCAACCACGCCCGCTCCCATCCCTGCAGTATAGTCGCCTGGCTGACGTGGCCCTGGTCGAAGACTCCCGTGATGCGGCCGTCCGGCAGGGTGGCGAACTCGGTATCCCTGGTGGGGAGCCGCGCCAAGCGCGGCCGAACGCCGGCGGGTCGGAGACATCGCCGGGGTAGGTCTGATGCCAGAGGGGGACGGGAGCCTCCACTGTCGACAGGAGGGCCAGATTCACCTGGCGGAGGTCGTTTCCGCTGCTGTTGGTGCTGGCCCCGCCGGGCCAGACCGCCCGGAGTCGGGATGGGGACGTCCGTGAAAACGTTCGTCGCCTCATACGCCGCCGTCTGCACGCGGATCCCGAACCGCCGGACCACGACCGTGACCACCGCGTGTTCCACGGCTCTCAGGGCACCAAACTCCGCAATGTCGTCCAGGTGATCGAGGTAGAACGGCGAGGAATCCGGAGATGATCGTTAACCCGTTGCAATGCGACAAGAGCCCAATAGACCCACCGGTTGACGGTCCTCATCAGGCGCATCGGCAGCCCCCGTTCGGTGCGACCTTTCCCCCCGACATTTGAATGCCGGCCGTCTACGGATCGACATAGTCGTGCGACATGAGACGGCCTCCTGCGCTCCCGTCACCCGCATCGATCCCGGTGCCAGCCCCGGGCCGGAAGCGGCTTTCGCCACGTCCGACCCAGGCTGGTCATCTCGACACGGGTTGGCCCTATCGCTTAAGCGTTAAACTTCCCCTGGGTCGTCCGCCGACACCGCCGCCGGCGCTCGGGCAGGAATCGCTCCCCACCCGGCGAAGCTAGTGAGACGACACGCTCGAGCCGGGAGGTGGGCGGTGCGCAGTCAGCCGGTGATGTGGCCAGGTGCGGCCACGCGTCAACCCCAGCGCGCTCCCGCTTCTTCGCATCGTGAGACTGGACGCTCCTGGTGTCTGCGCGCGCCCAGCCATACGAGTGACATCCCGGGTCGGTGCGGGCGCCGAGGGCTGGTTTTTTCGGTCTCATCGCCCGGGTGGGCCCGCCGAGTCGTAGTATCCGAGAGATCGCCGGCACGCGGCGGGGCCCAGCCGGGCCAAGAACCGGGTCCCAGCCTTCGCCCCGGGGTCCGTTCACGGACGCTGAACATGATCACCCACGGGCCTGTGGGATGGAGCGGCCTGACAGGTTGAGCACGGGCAGAGAAGTCGCCAAAGCCACCGGCGTGGTGGCGGGCATCACGCTGCTGAGCAAGGTGACGGGGTTTGCCCGCACCCTGGTGTTGGCCGACGTGTATGGGGCCACCTGCCTCACGGACAGCTACGTGGCCGCCACCGTGTATCCCAACGTGCTGTTTGCGGGGCTTAGAAGCGCGTTGGCCACCAGCTTTATTCCGCTTTACACCGAGGTGCGGGAGCGGGACGGTCAAGACCAGGCGTTCCGGTTTGCCAACACCGTGTTGACCACCTTGTTTCTGGCGCTGCTGGTTCTGCTGGGACTGGGATTTGCCACCGCCCTGCCGGTGCTGCCGCTGTATGCGCCGGGTTTTGTGTCGCGCACCTGCCTGGCCAGGCCCCAGATTACGCTCACGCTGGAGTTGACCTGGATCATGCTGCCCGCGCTCTTGTTCATTGCCCTCGCCGGCGTGCAAGCCGGCATACTCCAGGCCGAACGCCGCTTTGCCGCACCGGCTGCCGTCGGCATTCCTCAGAACCTGATTCTCATCGCCGTCGTGGCGTTATTGGCGTCTCATTGGTCGATTTTTGCCGCTGCCCTGGGTTCGTTTTTAGGGGGAGCCTCGTACGTGGTGGTCCAGGGCGTAGCGCTCCACCGGGTCGGGTTTCGCTTCCATCCTCACCTGGACTTCCATCACCCGGACTTAAAGCGCATGGCGGTGTTGGTTTTGCCCGTGTTTCTCTCGACGTTCGTGGCGCAGGCCGGCTACATCGTGGATCGGCTGCTCGCCTCGTCGCTCAAAAGCGGCAGCCTGTCGGATTTGAACTACGCCCTCTTGGTCAACGGCCTCTTGCTTTCCCTGTTTGTCACCGCGCTGGTCACGGTTTTGTATCCCACTCTGGCGCGTCTCACCGCTCAGGGCGACCGGAGCGGCTTTGTGTCGGCGGTGCGGCGCTCGCTGGGAGTCCTCACCCTGGTGACCGTTCCCGTGACCGCGGTCGTGATCGTCCTGGCCGGACCGTTCGTGCGGGTGGTGTTTCAGCGCGGCGCTTTCACGCCGGCGGCGACGGCCGGAACAGCATTTGCCCTGGTCTTCCTCGCGGTGGGCCTGGTGGCCAGTGCCGCGGGCGCCTTGCTGCCGCGCGCGTTCTTTGCGATGAAAGACACGCGCACCCCCACGCTGTTTGCCCTCATCTCGGTGACCGTCAACATTGTGGCCGATTTGCTCCTGGTGCATCCGTTGAAGCAGGGCGGATTGGCGCTGGGCACCTCGATCGCCCAGTGGGTGTTCACCGGGGTGATGCTCTGGCGGCTCCGCCGGCGCGTAGGGCCCATCGGAGGCGGAAGACTCGCCAGCACCGTCTCGAAAGCGCTCCTCGGAGGCTTGGTGATGGCGGCCGTGCTTTATGTCGGCTACCATGCCACTGTGGGGTTGTTGCCGACCGGAGGCGGCGTCGTCTGGTGGCAGGGCGCGGATCTGTTGGTGGTGACCGTGGCCGGAGTGGCCGTGTACACGGCCCTCTTGTGGTGGTTGGGACCGGAGGAGGTGACCTACCTGCGGCAGGTGGCTGGTGATGGATGGCGCACCTTGGTGCGGGCCGGGACATGAACGCGTACGACCTCCCCGCCTCATCGCCGACCGTCGGGGTGATTGTGGGCACTTATCGACGTCCGGTGCCACTGGCCGCCGCGCTGGACAGCTTGGCCGCCCAGACCCATCCCGTCCAGCGCATCATCGTATGCGACGATGCGAGCGGAGACACCACCCAAGCCGTGGTGGAGGACTTCGCCGGTCGCACCGGCATCCCGACCGTCTGGACCTCGCACCCACACACGGGCCACCCCGGTCGTACCCGCAATCTGGCCCTGCCGCACTTGGACGGATTGGACTGGGTCGCTTTCCTGGATGACGACGACACTTGGCGGCCAGACAAGTTGCGTCGGCAGATGGAGCGGATCCGGGCTGGCGGGGTAGATGTGCTGGGATGCGGCGTCACCACGTTGGATCGAAGAGGCTGCGCGATCCGGGCGTATTGCCCTCCGCCCGGGCCATACCGGTTGAGGCGGTTGGCGATGCAGAATCCGCTGGCGACCAGTGCCGTGATCATGCGGCGATCTCTGTTGATGGATCTGGGCGGGTTCAACGAACACCCCCATTTGTTGGGATGGGGGAATGACTATGACCTGTGGCTCAGAGCAGCGGCGGTCGGAGCGCGGGTGGACAATCTGCCGGATCCGCTGGTGCTGTACCGCCAGGGCCAAGGGATCGGGGCGGCTTGGGGCTCCGACCCCGCGTGGCGGGCCGAGAACCTTCAACTGATTGCCGGCGGCCTGAGGCATCCCACCCACGTGGTGGCCCGGCGTATTCTCTGGGGACGCCACCATGGGGAGGCGGCGGAAGCGGAGCTCGCGGCCGGTCGCCGTTTCCAAGCAGCTCGGCATGCCGTGCGCGCCATCTGGTGCTTTCCGGCCAAGTCGTCGCTGGCCACGCTGATGCACGTGGTGCGCCGGTGACCGTCACGGCGGGAGAGAGCAATGTGAGAGTCTGCCGAACGGTCGCCCCGCTGGCAGTGGCGGAATCCCTCCGGGCGCGAAGGGTTTCGCGGTTTTGGCACCGGTCGGCCGGAGCCCTTCAGGGGAGCTCGGGCCTGAGAGCCGCAAGGGCCGCCCGTAGGGTCACGGAGCCGGGGGTGATGTTGCGTGGGTGGTGCAGGGATTCTGGCCGCCAGAGGGGCTACGGAGATCCCTGCGGATTGCGCATCCGGCCCGATGCGCCGACGGATGCGCGACCCGCAGGGGCGGCCCGAAGAACGGTGGTGTGGACTTGGCCGGCCCATGGGGCTCTCGTTGACACCAACGGGACGGCCTCCGTCGCTGGGTCGAAGGTCCGGAGTCGGTCGGAGGGTCGCGCGGGCCGCCGCGCGCAGGATGTGGCGGCACTTCCAACAAGTTCCCGCGATGGTCCGACGGACGTAACCGGGCGCGAGGATCCGGCGTTTTTCTGGTGGCGCCGTGGTGCACGGCGGCCAGGAGGTGTCCCATGCGACGACAGTTGATCATGACCGTGGCGATACTGGCGGGTGCGGCGACGCTGTCCGCATGCGGCGTCTTCGGCTCGTCGGGCGGCCCCGCGTCGCCTCCGGTCGTGTCTCGGTCCGCGACGTCGAGTGTTTCCACGCCGCCCTCCTCTGGACCATCCTCCCCTTCGAGCGGGGCTCCCGGTTCCACCTCCTCGGTGCCGTCTTCATCGGCGACGACCACCGCCTTTGCCCCCATTGTGCAGCAAGTGTTCGCGGCGCTGTCGGGACAGACCGCCGTCCCCATTCAGGGTCCCGCCAACCCGCCCGGATGCGCCGGCGGCCTCAACGGCGCGGACAGCACCTGCTGGACCGCGGCCTGGTACCAGGTCTCCGCCACCACGTACTGGGCTCATGTCGGGTTGTGTCCCCAGCGCAAGGCCGCGGACCTCCCGCTGCAGCGCGTGGGACAGGCCACTTGCGACCAGTCGATGGCGGCGCTGGTAGCCGGGTACAATTTCTCCGGCCAGCGCTACCCCACGGCCGGTGATGCCCGGGCAGCCGTGACCCCGGCGCCTCCAGCCGGCTCTTTCACACCGGTCGCGCTGGGCAACGGGGTGCAAGGGTCGGCGTCCTCCGCGGGCATCGTCGTCTGGACCGAAGGAGAATGGCATCTGGAGGTGAATTTCTCGCTGTGTCCGGCCTCGAGCCAACCCCGACAGCAAGCCCTGCAAACAGCCCAATCCGTGGTCGCCTTCCTGCATACGCACCTCTTGCCGGAAACTTTCGGAGAGTTCCAAAGCGGAGGATCATGCGGGGATACCAGCAGCGGCGGCACCTCCCTCTCCTGGGCCTGGGGACGCGATGTGTATACGGTCTCCAGCAGTGGATATGCTCCTCTGGATGCGATACGCCTGGCCATGGCCATGCGGCCGGCATCGTAGTCGGATCTCGGGCGGCCCTGTGATTGCACGCGGACGTGCCGCGCTCTCGGTTCTCGTCGGTGCAGCACGATATCGCCGAGTCGGACGCCAGGTTCTTGAGCTCGCGCCCCACGACTCATCATCCCGGGGCTTTGACGCTCTCTTCCAGGTTGAGACGCGGATGACCGGTCACCCTTCCCGGACTTCTGCCCCCGAAACGGTCCGAAGCCCTGGAGAAACCGTGAACTGTCGTGAGGAGAGACCAGTCGACCACCTCCTTGGGACGCCACCGCTTTCTATTGAATCCGCGTTCACCGTCGGTGCCGCTCAGACCAACCGGGCAAACAAAACGACTCGGTCAACGCCGATCCCCCGTCCCTACAGTCCTCTGAACGAAACCACCCTGTGGAAAACCTTACTGAGAGGACCACTAGCAAGCGAATTGCTAAGCCGATACCCTCCACTCCCGTTTGCGCAATCTTGCTGGAGTTGATGCCGATGAGGCGGCCTTCACTGTTCACCAACGGGCCTCCGCTATTGCCGGGGTTGATGGCGGCATCGGTCTGGATGAGGTGATACTCCCACCCGTCCCGATACAGCACCCGGTCGGGTGCGCTCACAATCCCGGCCGTCACGGTGTGGGACAGTCCCAAAGAGTTTCCCACCGCCACCACCAACTGCCCCGGCGCCAGGGTGCGAGAATCTCCCCATCGGATGGGAACGAGATGCGGTGCCTGGATGCGAATCACCGCCAGATCCGTCGGAGGGTCGGTGCCGACGAGCCGTGCCGGGTAACGCTGGCCGTTGGCCACGATGACCGTGAGAGCCTTCGCACCTGCCACGACGTGATAATTGGTCACGATATCGCCGCTCGCCGTCACGATGACGCCCGAACCCAGACCGCGCGCTTTGAGCCGTCTCCCCACTTGTTGAAGGTTGACGACGGCGACGACGGACGGGTCCACCTGACGCGCGATGCGAACCACTGGCCAGCCGGTCGGGGTGGACGCCGTGTGCATGCTCCAGAGAAAACCTGCCAGCAATACGACCAACCCGCCGACGATGCCCGCCACCATATGACTCGCCCAACGGCTCCGCATCCGGCTCACCTCCGGACTACCTCTATGGAATGGGCTGAGGACCTAGACCGCCACAGTCTTCGGCCATCACCGGCCTGAGGTGTAGCCCCGGACCAGCTTCGCGGGTCCGTCTTCGAGGCCGCGACCCATCGGCTACACCTCACCCCACGCGCCCATCCCGGAGTGGCCCCGGATCATAAACGGCCGCCAGCGCGGCCGTCTGTTGACATCGGTCCTCCGGCGGAGGGAAACGCGGCCGTCAAGTCCTCGTGAGTCACCGCGCACCGCGCTATCTGGAGCCTCGACGGACTCACGTCGGGCGGGGATCGTTAGCCCCGCACCGACCCGTGTCCGGGAGATTTTCCGGGTCATGCGCCTCGGCGCCGAGACGAGCTTCCCCTCCCCATTCAGCGTATGGATCCGAAAGGGATCGCGACCGCCGCGACAGCCCCTCGGGCACCGCGCCGGATGAGGCGAATGTCCTTCTTGTGCCGACGGTGCCGCGCCGACCAGACGATCTCGGCCTCGTCCGGGGTCTGGCCAACGCTCCTGCGCCTCATCGGCCATCGCGTCTGTCAGCCGCTGCTTGGACACGTCTTCTCCGGCGCCCCGTGGGAGACCATCCCGCTTCCCCATCTCTTCCGCTGCTGGCTCTGCGCGTAGCGCTACACGCCGACGGTCCCTGCCGCACCGCGAACGGTGCAACGACCTCGTTCGCCTAAGGCTCGGCTTGCGCCCCATCTGATACGGCGCCTTGCGCTCGCCCCGAGCGCCCACAGAATTGGCGACAGGGCTCGGCATCATGGGGCAACCGCGCATCGACACAGCCCGTGCCGACTACCGTCGCCACGGAGCGCATTAATGTCGCAGGTCGTCCGCGTCCCGTCCAAGCCTCTGGCCGCCGGTCGACGCCTCCCCGGCCCGTCTCCGCCGGCTGAGGGCCCCGACCTCCGGCGAGATGGGCCCGGCGGCCCATCGAACGCCCAACATCAACGACGAACGCTGCTCCAAAGCTTTCCGGCCACCCGATACGGTTTGGTGACCACCCGCAGGGACGTTACCACCAGGAACCAGTCCAGATCCGCCAGGTACTCGCGGCTCACCTCATGGGGTTGCGTCAGAACCCGCTTTAAAAATGGCCGACTGAAGATTTGGGCAAGCGATCCCGCGACCTCGATGCGGTGACCGGTCGGAGGGCTTGGCGGCGTCTCGCCACGGGGCTGTGCGGCATGATGGTCAATATCAATCACGTAATGGCAGTTCAGGCACTCGACCCGCACCAGCTGACCATCCTCGTAATCGCAACGCGATCCACCTCCCTGGGCACAGTTCACACAGTAAAACTCGGCCACCAATGATCGCCGGCTGGTGTCCATCGAGTCCATGATCCCCACCTCCCTCGCTATGGTGATACGGCCTCTCATCCGTCTGCCAGCAACTCCAGCACAGCCGCCCCGTCGGTCATCCGTACGGCCTCACGCACCACGGCCTCGGCTCCCGTCCGGTGCAAAGCCGCCACCCGAGCCTTCACGGGCCCGATCAGATCCGGACTCACGCTCAACTCCTGGACGCCCAGCCCCACCAGCAGTGGCAGCCACCGGACATCGCCCGCCATCTCCCCGCAGACCGCCACCGGACACCCTTCACGGTGCGCGGCCTGCCCCACCATATCGATAGCCCTCAGCACGGCCGGATGATAGGGGCGGTAGTAACTGGCCACCGCCGACGCAGTCCGGTCGGCCGCAAACAGATACTGAATCAAATCATTCGTCCCGAGGCTCAGGAACGCCGCTTCGCGGGCCAATTCCGGCGCCAGCAGAACCGCCGACGGAACTTCCACCATCGCTCCCAGGAGGATGCGCCGCGTGTCCACAACCTGTTGCACGGCCAGTCGAACCCGCCACCAGTCCTCCAAGTCGGCCACCATCGGCACCATCAGGCGAACCCCGGACGCAAAGCGCAAGCTGTTCACAGCTTCCAGCGCATGATCGAACAGCATCGGATACGCGTCCCACAGGCGGATGGCCCGACGTCCCAGGAAAGGGTTCGTTTCCGCGGGCAGCGAAAGGTACGGCACCGGTTTGTCCCCCCCGATGTCCGGCAGCCGTACAACCAAGGGCCGTCCCTCCAGCATATCCACCATAGGCTGAAGCCACTCCCCTATGCGACGGGCGCTGGGCGGCGAAGATTCTTGCTCCAGCAGAAACTCCATCCGCAGCAAGCCCACCCCGTCCGCCCCGTTCTCAAGGGCGCGCCGGACATCCTCCAACCGCCCCGCGTTGGCCATGACCTGAATCTGGACGCCGTCTCGGGTCGTCGCCGGCCCCGCGGCCACGGGCGGACGCAGCGGACCGGCGGCCTTCGACGGGATGCCGCGGGCCTCCGCGACCACGCCCCGACCGCCGTCGACCACGACCGACAGCCCGTTATGCAGTGCGGCCACCGCCGACCCCACGGCGACCAGCGGCACACCCAACCCGCGCGCCACAATGACCACATGGGAGGTGGGTCCGGCCTCACCCACCACGACGGCCTGGAGCCGCGCCGTGTCAAGCCCGAGTAAGTCCGACGGCAAAACGCGCTCAGCCACCAGCACCGCCGGGCCATCGGCGGGCCATCGGCGCTGTCCCCGGGCGCCCAAGCGGGTCAAAATCTGTTGGCCCACATCGCGAATGTCGTCCAGGCGCTCCCGAAACAGCGGTAATTCCAGCGCCTCAAACCGCTCCTTCAGATCGTTGAATGTGGCCCGCCAGGCATCCTGCGGCGATGCACCGTCTCCAATCGCGTCCACCACTCCCTGATTGATGTCCTCGTCATCCAAGATTAGCAGCTGCACCTCAATCAGCGCCGCCAACTCGGACGGGAGCGCGGACTGCCGCTGAAGAAGATCGGCGCGCACGGCGTCGACCGCCCACCGCCAAAGATCCCCGGTCATCGGGATTTCCGACGGCGACATGTGGTCGTCAACCAGCCAGAGGCAACGACCCTGAGCCACCCCCGGAGCCAACCCCGTACCATGCCACTCCATAGGTCACCTCCGGTCGGCCATGCCCCGCCGTTGTCAGTCAGGCCCGGTCACGCGCGCCGGTCCTCAAACCACGAACCGCCGGGGGTCCTCGACGAAGTCGGCGATGGCCGCCAGCACCCGCGCCGCCGGTGCTCCATCGATGGCCCGATGGTCAAAGGTTAGACTCAGGCTGAGAGTCGCCCCGTGGGGCGCGTCGACGACTCGGCCCACCCCCAATATCCCCGCCCCCGGCGGATTCAACAGGGGATTGAAGGTCTCCACGCCCAGCGGGCCCAGATTCGTCACCGTGAATGTGGCTCCCTCCAAATCGGACCGCGCATGACGCCCTTTCTGCACAAGATCGGTCAGTCGTCGACGCTCCTGCGACAGACTGTCCAATCCGCGCGCGTGGGCGTTTCGAATCACCGGCACCAACAGTCCGAACCGCCCGGCATCCACCGCGTACCCCAGATGCACATCGGCGAAGGGTCGGATACCGTGGGCCGACACCCAGCAATTGAGATCCGGATGCCTGGCCAACACCCGCGCCACCGCCAAGAGGATGAAGTCCACCAGCGACAGCGACGGCACGACGGCGCGCAAGTCCTGACGCCACGCTCTTGGCTCCGACACCTCGACGGTCCTCGTCAAGGTCACCTGCGGAATGGAGGCCGCCTCCGACATCCTGCGGGCGATGACGGCCCGCGGTCCCAGGAAGGGGTCATGCTCGAGGAGCGAATCCCCCACGGCCAGTCCGGCCGTGGGCGGTGAGGCGGCCAGAACAT
>DAHVOH010000045.1 GCA_027318915.1 Clostridiales bacterium | reverse complement strand
CCGATCTCAAAGCGCCCCTGGGCCCGTACCGCGGCGTCGGCGGACCCATCGGCGCCCAAGTCCAGGAGGGCATCGTGGAAGCGGTGGCCCGCGCGGTGGGCCGCGATCCGATTGACGTGCGGCGGATCAACCTCATTGACGCGTCCCAGTTCCCGTATCGGTCGGCCACCGGTCAGCTCTACGACGCCGGATCCTACAGCGATTCGATGGAGTCGGCGCTGGCGCTGATCAATCTGGAACAGTTCCGGCGCGACCAGGCGCGGTGGCGGGAGGCGGGCCGGTTTGTCGGGCTCGGCCTGTGCGTCTTCGTGGAGCCGTCGGCCTTCGCGGAGTCGGAGGCCGGCAGCGTGCCGTACGAAAGCGTGGCGTTGACGATGGACGTTTCCGGGACCGTCACCGCGACGTGCGGCCTGGGGCCGACCGGACAGGGGCATGAAACCACGCTGGCCCAAATCATCGCCGACACCCTGGGCATCGCCGTCGAGGACGTCACCGTCCTGCACGGCGACACGGACAAGGCTCCGCTCGGGGGCGGGACCGGGGGCAGCCGCTCGGCCACCATCGGCGGCGGCGCGGCTCTGAAGGCCAGCCGGGCTCTGCGGGACAAACTGGTCCGCCTGGCGGCGCATGTGTTGGAGGCGGCTGCGGATGACATCGTCATCGCGGCCGGAGCCGCCTCCGTCAGCGGTGTGCCCGGCCGCTCGGTGCCGATGGCCGAGCTGGCGCGTCGGGCGTACCTGGAGGTGGGCGGCCTGCCGCCGGGGATGGACCCGGGCCTGGAGGTGCTGGTGCGCTACCAGCCGCCCATGGGGGCGACCTATTCCAACGGAACCCATGCCGCCCTGGTCGAGGTGGATGCGGAAAGCGGCCTGGTTCGCGTGCTGGACTACGTGGTGGTCAACGACTGCGGCGTCGTGATCAATCCGCTCCTGGTCGACGGGCAGATTCAGGGCGGGGTGGCCCAGGGCATCGGCAGCGCGTTGTTGGAGCAGCTGCGCTACGACGACGCGGGTCAAATCACCGCGACGACGCTGATGGACTATTTGGTGCCAAGCTTCCACGACGTCCCGATGATGCGCATTCGCCAGCTGGAAACGCCTTCGGAAAGTCTGGGCGGCTTCAAGGGCATGGGGGAAGGGTCCCTCATCGCGGCGCCGGCCGCCGTGGCCAATGCTGTCTCCGACGCGTTGGCCCCGTTCGGCGTCGTGGTGACGGACCTCCCCGTGACCCCCGATCGCATTGTCGAATGGGTCCGCGCGGGGATGGCGGCCGCGCGCTAGGCGACCGCACGGGCCGGCAGGACCCACGAGGGAAGAGCCGTCGCGGTGACGGCGGAAAGGGGGGCGAGCGATGTCCCGGCCTCTTCGCATCGCGCTCATCGGTTGCGGCACCGTGGCCGTCCGCCAGCACCTGCCCGGGTTTCGCGCGATGGGTGGCGATGCGGTCCAGGTCACGGTGTTTGCGAGCCGCACGGAGAGCGCGGCGGCCGAAGCCCGGCGCCTCTGGGGCGGGGGCGTCGTGGCGCCCCGATGGCAGGACGCCGTCTCCGATCCGGACGTGGACGCCGTCGACATCTGCACGCCGCCGCACCTCCACGCGCCCATCGCGACGGCGGCCGCACGGGCCGGCAAGCACGTGCTGGTGGAAAAGCCCATGGCCCTGAACCTCGCGCAGGCCGACGCCATGATCGCCGCCGCCGAGGACGCCGGGGTGGTTCTGCAGACGGCGGAGGAAAGCCGCCATCGCGGCAGCATCCTCGCGGCCGCCCGGGCGATTCGAGCCGGCCTGATCGGCGAGGTGACCGGCGTCGAATCGTATCTGGCGCACGGCGGCCCTCAGTTGTGGGCGCCCGGCGCGGGCTGGTTTTTCGACCCCGGCACGGCGGGCGGCGGCGTGCTGATGGACCTGGGCGTGCATGCCGTCGACGCCGTGCGGGCGGTGGCGGGCCAAGAGATTGGCGAGGTGGCCGCCGTCCTGACGCGCGGCGAGCGGGCGGTGGAGGAGGACGGCTTCGTGCTGTTCCGCCTGCGAAACGGTGTGCCGGGGAGCCTTCGGGTGTCGTGGCGGGCGCCGTATGAAGAAGCCCACCGGGTCATGGTGTGGGGAACGACCGGCCAGTGCGTGGCCGACGAGGGGCGTGCCTGGATTCGACGCCCGGGCCGGGCGGACATTCCGCTCGACGGGGAGCCGTCGCACAACTTGTACGCGGACTTCGTCCGGGCCTGTGCCGGTGACCCGGGCGTGGCGCCGCGCGGCCGGGACGGCCGCCAAGCCCTGGCCGTGGTGCAGGCCGCCTACGAATCCGCCGCGCGAGCGGCCTGGGTCCCGGTCGGCTGATGCGGCCCGACGCTGCCCGGACAACGGGCCGCCCGGGAGCGCCGGACGGGCGGTCCGGGCCATCGCCCGGAGGCGTCTTGGCCACCGACACGGAGGGACACGAATCGTGGTGAAAGTGATTGACCTGGAGTGCATGTTGCCCGCGGCCGAAGACGGCACGCGGCGTTCCCACGAGGTGAACGAGCATCCCATCGGCCCGGTGAGCCCGCATCGCCTGCCGCCGCGCCCAGGCTACGGGTTTGCCAACTACGCCAACATCTTTCGCGC
This sequence comes from Clostridiales bacterium, assembly GCA_027318915.1. The sequence goes on along the minus strand of DAHVOH010000045.1, from coordinate 23,520 downwards.
CAAGGCGCTGCCCGCGGCGGAAGGCTCCCGCGAGTCCCCGCGGGAGCCCGGCGAGCCGCTCGGCGACGAGCCGCGCATGAGCAACGCCGAGTTCGTGGCGCTCCTGGATCGAGCCGGCGTGGAGAAGGGCGTGTTTCGGGCCGCGAGCAACGCCGCGACGGTGGAGATCGTGCGCGAATATCCCGACCGGTTCATCGGCCTCGCCTACCTGAGCCCATTCGACGGCATGCGGGGTGTGCGCGAGCTGGAGTGGCTGGTGAAGGAGGGCGGGCTGGGTGGCTTCAGCGTGGGTGCCCTCTACGAGGCGATTCCCCCCGATGACCGCCGCTATTACCCGTACTACGCCAAATGTGTCGAGCTCAACATCCCGGTCCGCATCTACACGTCCATGAGCTACGCCAATGACCGGCCCTATGATCTGGCCCACCCGCGCCACCTGGATCAAATCGCCTGCGATTTCCCCGAACTCCGCATCGTGGCCGGACTGAGCGGCTGGCCCTGGGTGAACGACATGGTGGCCCTTCTGCGCCGACATCCCAACCTCTACTGCGACACCGCCGCCCATCGGCCCCGGTACTTTGCCAAGGCGGGCGCGGGTTGGGAGATGTTCATGCAGTTCGGCAACACCCTGGCGCAGGACAAAGTGATGGTGGGACTGTCCTGGCTCCTCATGGGCGACACCATGGAGCACCTCATCGCCGAGTACTTGGACCTGCCCTTGAAAGACTCCGTCAAGGAGAAGTGGCTGTACCGAAACGCGGTGCGGTTCTTTGAACTGACCTGATGGGCAGTCGGGGCCCCGGCGCCGGGGCCGGCCCGAACCGTGGTGCGATGAAGGAGGGGAGCCTTGATGCCCGTCTACACGCTGTACCACAACGGTCGGATTGCGACCATGGACGACGACAACCCCCGAGCCGAGGCGCTGGCGGTGAGCGACGGGCGCATCCTGTATGTCGGATCCGACGCCGGGGCGCGGGCGGCTCTGGCCGCCGCGCCGCGCCGGGTGGTCGACCTCGGCGGGCGTCGTGTGCTCCCCGGCTTCATTGACGCGCACGCCCACTTGAGCTTCTTCAGCATGGAGCATCGCCACCTCCGGCTGAAGCCGCTCCGCTCGGTGTCGGAGATTGTCGAGGCCGTGGCGGCGGTCGCGGCCAAGACTCCCGCCGGGGCCTGGATTCGCGGGTCGGGCTACAATCACCTCACGCTGGCGGAGCGTCGCCATCCCACCCGGCGGGAGCTGGACCGGGCGGCGCCCGGCCATCCGGTTATCCTCACGCGGACCTGCGGCCACATCGCAAGCGTCAACACCGAGGCCTTAAAGCGGGCCGGCGTGGCGTTAGACGCGCCCGATCCGCCCGGGGGCCGGTTGGGGCGGGAGGCTGACGGCACGCTGAACGGCGTGCTCTATGACCAGGCTCTGGCCGAAATCCAGCAGGCCTCGGCACCCGATCCTGACGATTTGTTGGACTGGATGGAGGACGGGGCCCGCGTGTGGGCGCGGGCCGGCATCGTCGCGTTTCACGACGCCGGAGGGCCCCCCGGCTACTTCGGGGTGCTGGCCCGCGCCTATCGGGAGGGACGGATTGCCCAGCGGGTGGACGCGATGGTGTGGAACGGGCTCGGGATCAATCAGCTGGCGGAATTCCTGCCCTCGCGCCTGGCCACCGGCTTTCACCGGGGCGACTTCCACATCGGTGCGGCCAAGGTGATGCTCGATGGGAGCTCCAGCGGGCCCACCGCCGCCACGCGGGAGCCCTACCGCGTCAATCCCGCCTTCAGCGGCATCTTGTATCACGAGGAGGCTGAGGTGCGGGCGATCATGGCCGAGGCGGCCGAAGCAGGCTTTCAACTCACCGCGCACGCCGTGGGCGACCGGGCCGTGGCGATGGCGGCCGCCGTCATCGGTGCCGTGGGGCGACGCGAGCGGCGAAACCGCATCGAACATTGCGCGATGTGCCCCCCGGATCTGCGGGCGCTGCTGGTCGAGCACGCCATTACCCCGGTGGCGCAGCCGGCGTTTCTGCACGAGTTCGGGGACACCTACGTCGAAAGCTACGGGGCCGAGCGCGGCGCTGCCCTGTTTCCCCTGCGGAGCTGGATGGCGGCCGGACTCCGGGTGGCGGGCAGTTCCGACAGCCCGGTCACCGACTATCGGCCCCTGGCCGGCATCGCGGCCGCGGTCGGCCGCGTCACCTCGTCCGGCCAGGTTTTGGCGCCGCACGAACGGCTGACGCTGCCCGACGCCCTCCGGCTGTACACTCGCAACCCGGCATGGCTCGCCGGCGCCGAAGAGGAGTGGGGCGTGCTCCGGCCCGGATCCTGGGCGAACCTGGTGGTGTTGGGGGAAGATCTGCTGCGCATGACGGAGCCGGCCGACATGCGGGCCTGTCCCGTCGTCCGCACCGTCATCAAAGACCGGGTGGTCTGGGACGCCGAAGGCGAGCCGGATCCCTGAGCGGGTCCGGACGACCTGTAAGGTGCCGCGGCCTCAGGGTCGCGGCCTGCGGGGGAGTGGACCGGACGGCCGGACCTGCGAACGGTTCCCCGGGCCTCCATCCGTTCGGCAGGGTGGCGCCGCTGTTGGCGGCCCACCAAGAGAAGGGCGGCGCGTCCCGCGGCGGCTTCGGCCGGGAAGCGGCGGAGGACCGGGAGCATATCGGCGACAGCCGGCAGGGGACGCCGCCCGGGTGGGCGGCGTGCAGGATTGGACAGGACTTTGGGAGGTGGCCCGTGGAGCGGACGACGGCAGATTCCGGGAACCGTGGGAACGATGCGGCCGAGTGGACCCGTGCCGGTGATGAGCATGAAACGGAATCCGCGCGGACCGCCTGCACCCGCTTTCTGAACGGGCACGGTCTTCGCAGCGCGGCGGACATGTTGGGTGCCATCCCGGCCGACGTGGAGATGGATCGCTACGGACAGGGCGGCGTGGTCCGCCGTCTGGAGTCCGAAGTGGCGGCGCTCTTGGGCAAGGAGGCGGCGCTGTTTTTGCCCAGCGGCACGATGGCGCAGCAGGCGACACTGCGCGTGCACGCGGACCGGCGGGGACGCCGGAGTGTCGTCTTTCATCCGTTCTGCCACCTGGACTGGCATGAAGGGCGGGGCTATCAGCGCCTGCACGGTTTGGTCGGCGTGCCCGCCGGCCCCATCCGCGAGCCGCTGTCGCTGGACAGTCTGCGGGCTGTCCGCGAGCCGCCGGCGGCCTTGCTGCTGGAGCTGCCGCAGCGCGACCTGGGCGGGGTGCTGCCATCCTGGGAGGACCTCGTGGCGCAAACCGCCTGGGCGCGGGAACAAGGGGCGGCGGTGCACCTCGACGGGGCCCGCCTCTGGGAGGCGACACCCTTCTACGACCGGCCGCCGGCGGACATCGCCGCGCTGTTTGACACGGTGTATGTGTCGTTCTACAAGGGTCTCGGCGGTCTCGCCGGCTGCTGTGTGGCGGGCCCCGCCGACATCGTGGCCGAGGTCTCGGAGTGGCGGACGCGCCACGGCGGCCGACTGGTCGCCCTTTGGCCGTATGCGGCCTCGGCGCTCACGGCGCTTCGGACCCGGCTGCCGTTGATGCCGCGGTACTACCGGCACGCCCTGGCCATCGCCGAAGCCCTTGGCGGCCTGCACGGCGTGGACGTGCTGCCGACGCCGCCGCAAGCGCCCCTGATGCACCTGCAGCTGGCCGTGACGGCCCAGGATCTCCGGGCACACGCGCTGGAGATCGCGCGGCGCGACCGGGTGTGGACCTTTGCGCGTCCCTTTGCCAGCGACACGCCGCGGCTGCAGCGCGTTGAGTTCTCAGTGGGCGATGCCACCCTCGGATTCCAACCGGATGAGGTGCGCCGCCTCATCGGCGCCCTGGTGGACGGGGTCGCGGGCGCCTGATCGGCGCGGCGCGCGGCCGGCCGTTGCGGCTCACGGTTGGGACGGCGGGGCCCTCGGCTCGGCTGGCCGCCGGTCGGCTCGGGACGGAAGCGCGCCGCGGGCGGTCGCCGGTGCGGCGACGGGGGGCCCTACGAGGCGGGCGTGGTCGTCCGGATCCGGCCCAGTTCGGCCAGCACGCCGGCCAACGGTTCGATGCGGTTGAAGCTCGGGACCAGGTAGACCCCATGAATCAGATGGCGCACCCGCCCGAGCAGCTCCAAGGCGAGCGCGGCGCCCGCGTCGACGCCGTCCGTGCCGGCCCGCTCCATCGCCGCGCGCACGGACGCGGGAATGCTGATGCCGGGCACCTCGTTGTGCAGATACTCGGCCTGGCGGTGAGAGACCAGCGGCATCAGGCCCATCACCAGCGGCGCCGACAGCGGACCCATCGCATCCAGCAGCGCGAGCAGCTGTTCGGGCGCATAGATGGGCTGGGTCATGATGAAGTGCGCCCCGCCGGCCAGCTTGGCGGCCAGACGCTCCACCTCATGGGCCAGATCGGGGGCGTTGGGATTGACGCCGACGCCGATGGTGAAGGCGGTGGCTTGGCCCAGCCGTTGGCCGAGGCCGTCTTCGCCCCGGTTGAAGGCCGCCAGCACCCGCACCAGTTGGGCCGAGTCGAGGTCGTAAACCGCGGTGGCCTGCGCGTAGTCGCCAAGTCCCGGCGGGTCTCCCGTGAGACAGAGAACGTTGCGCAGGCCCAGCGCATGCGCGCCTAAAAGGTCGCTGGCAATCCCCATGTGGTTTCGGTCCCGAGTTGTGAAATGGATGATGGGCTCGATGCCGGTGGTTCGGAGCACCAAGGCGCCCGTCGCGAGGGCGCTCATGCGCACGCGGGCCATGGGGCTGTCGGCGATGTTGATGGCGTCGATGCCAAACGCCTTCAGGCGCCGGGCAGCGTCCAGCAGCCGGCGGGGATTGGGGCTCCGGGGCGGGTCAAGCTCGACGCTCACAATGAAGCGGCCCGCCGCGAGCCGGCGGCCGAGGGCACTTTCGCCCTCGGCCGGCGACGGCGGTTCCGGCTCCGCCCCAGCGCCGGGGCGAAAGCCCTCCACCGGCCGGCCGCTTTCGGCCGCCGGCGGCCGCATGCCGACGGCCAGCGCCCGGATGTGCTCCGGCCCGGTGCCGCAACAGCCCCCGACGACACGCGCGCCGGCGCTGATCAGCGCCGGCAGCACGCCCGCCATGTAGCCGGGCGTGGCGGGATACAGCACGGCGTGGTCCCGGCGCGTGGGCTGTCCGGCGTTGGGGAAGGCCAGGAGGTGGATGCCGGCCCGGGAGAGGATGGGGGCCATGCGCAGCACCGCATCCAAGAGTGGCATGGGACCGGTGCCGCAATTGGCGCCAGCCAGGAGCGGAGGCCCGCCGGGCAGGCGGGTCACCGCTTCGGCCGCCGCCTCCGGGGTCACGCCGTAGCGGGTGGTGCCTTCCAGCGAGAAGGCGAAACTCACCAGCACCGGCAGCGCCGTCTCCGACCGGATGGCGGCCACCGCGGCCTCCACCGAACCGACATCCGACATGGTCTCCACGATAAACCCGTCCACACCGCCCGCCAGGAGGGCGGCGGCCTGCTCCCGGTACGCCGCCCGGGCCTCGTCGAAGGGCAGGCCGGGCAGCCCCGCGCCGGCCACCGGCTGGCCCAGCGGACCCATCGACCCGAGGATGAAGGCCTCTTCGCCGAACATGTCCCGGGCATGGCGGGCAATTTGGGCGGCGCGGCGATTGAGCGCCAGGATGTCGGCGGCCACGCCCAGCGAGGCCAGGCGAATGCGGGTCGCCTGGAAGGTGTGGGTTTCGATCAAGCGCGCGCCGGCCTGGAGATATTCCAGATGCACGGCTTCCACCAATTCCGGCTGGTCCAGCGCCAGTCGCGGGAGCCGGGGGGCGTCGACGCCCAATTCCGCAAATCGGGTTCCCATGCCGCCGTCGCCGAGCAAGACGGGGGCGCCTCCGGCCACGATGCCGCCGAGGGCGCTCACGGGAGGCCCAGTTCTTCGCGCACCATGCGCACCGCCTCCACCATCACCGCCAACTTGTCGCGCGCCTCCTCCTCGGTGCGGGTCTTGAGTCCGCAGTCCGGATCGATGTAGAGGCGGTCGGCCGGGATGAGGTCCAGCGCGCGCAGAATGCCGGCCCGCACCTCCTCCACGCTTTCCAGGCGGTGGCGGTGGACGTCCAGCACGCCCAGCGCCAATTCCTTGTCCGCGGGCCAGGGATGCCGCGCCAGCAGGTCGAGCAGGGCAAAGCCGCGGTTCTGGGCTTCGAGGTCCAGCTGGCGCACCGGGAGATCGAGGAGGGCGGGGTAGATTCTTTCGAAGTCGCCGTAACAAATGTGGCTGATGGTGCGGGCGCGGAGGCCCGCCGTGACGATGCCCATGGCCTCGATGGCGAGATCCAGTTCGTCGGGCCGGGTGGACACGGCCGGCTCGTCAATCTGAATGTACTGGCAGCCGGCGTCGTCCAGCGCCTTGGCCTCCTCATGGATGATGGCGGCCAGATCCAGGACCAGGGAGCGCCGGTCGGGATAATGCGCGTTGAAGGACCAATCGCAGCACGTGTACGGGCCCGTGAGCATGCCCTTCACCGGACGGTCGGTGAGCGCCTGCGCCTCGCGCCACGACGCCACCGCCAGGAGCTCGGGCCCGGCGGCCACCGGCCCCACGACGATGGGTTTGCGGTAATAGCGATTCCCGTACGAGCGCACGGGCAGGGACTCCTCGAAGCCGAGCCAGTGCTCGGCGAAATAGGCCACCATGTCGCCGCGCTCCATCTCGCCGTGGACCAGGATGTCCAGACCCAGGTCCTCCTGCAGGCGGATGACGTTGACCGTGGCGCGGCGCTCCTCCTCGCGGAGCGCATCGGGACCGATGGCGCCTTGGCGAAAGCGCCGGCGTGCCTCCAGCAGGCGCGCGGGCTTGGGGAAGCTGCCCACCGTGGTGGTCTGCAACGCGTCATGCATGCGGGCGGTCCTCCTCTTCTGCGAAGCGTGTGGCCAGGGCGCCCAGCCAGCGCACCTTGGCCTCGGCGCGATCCGGCGGCAGCCATTCCAGGCCCGCGTTGGGATGCAGCCATACCCGATCCGGGCCCTGGCGGGCGGCGACGGCCCGCAGCGGGACCAGCACCGCCGCTTGGTCCTCCAGGCGGACACTGCGCGCGTCCAGGAGACCGAGCCCCACTTCGAAGGGCCAGCGGTCCGCGGCCAGGCGGTCCACGAGGCGGGGATCCGCCACCAGGTCGAAGTACACCCGGGATGCCCCGATCGACGGCAAGGAGTCCAGCCAGGGGGCGGCCGAACCGAAATAGAAGGCCAGGCTCTGCTCCACTTGCGGATTGGCGGCCACCAAGCGCGTCCACGCGTCCACGGCCGCAGCGCGGGAAACGGGCGGGTTGACGACGGCCGCCGGTTCATCCCACTGGATCTCCACGGCGCCGGCGCGAGCGGCGGCCGCCGCCTCCAGGGCCAGAATCTCCACCAAATCGGCCAGCAGCGTCTCGGGGTTCCCGTAGCTCTTGTCCTCGACGAGCGCCAGGGCCGTGAGCGGACCGCAGAGGGCCACTTTGAGGGGCGTCTCGCTCTCCTGCACCGAAAGGCGTGTCCACTCGGCCAGGACACCGCCCTGGTACTGCAGGCGGCCCACCACCGTGGGCTGGCGGTAATAAAAGTTGTTGTCGAAGAATCGTTCCAGTCCGCCGCTCACCAGGTTGTCGACGTCGCGAACCACCGGGTCGGTGAGGTCATTCCACGGAATCTGTCCGTCCGTGATGCGGGTGACGCCCGCCGCCCGGAAGAGCCGGACCGTGCGCCGGGTCACCTCGCGGTAGGTGTCGTGCAGAGCGCGGGGCCCAATCTCCCCGCGTTCGAAGCGGGCCAACGCGGATCGGACGCTGGGTCCCGAGCGCGCGGGAATCTTGGGATAGGATCCGAGGACCGTTGTTTTCATCGTGGCCTCCACCACGCCTCTTGCCTGGTCGAGCCCGTGACGAGGGGGTGCAATCACAATACCCCCACCGCAAAGAGGGGTGGGGGTGACCACAACCCTCTCATCTCGAAAGATGCCGGGCATCTTTCCGGAGTTGGCACCTTGAGTTGCCTCAGGTTGCCGGGCGTCATCGGGCCGAATCCCTCAGCCGCTCTTGATAAGAGGCGTATCCGTTATGCGCCCCGAAGGGCGTTGAGCCGAGGTTACCACATGCCTGGCGCGGCGGCAAGGGAGGCGGAGGCGATGGGGCATCGCGAGCGGGGAGGGACGGCGCCGCGATGCCGGTGAACGGGTCTACCGGGGCCGGCGGCGGCCAGGACCTTGGCCGCGGTCCGAAACCGATTCCCCGCCGCGCGTGGTCCCGGGCGGTGGGGGTCGCGCCGGTGGGCCTGACGGGCGGCACGCGGGCACCCGAGGTCCAGTCGGGGCGGGTCGGCCCCGGCACTCTCTTCAGCCCCGGTCCTCTCGGGCGACGGGGGCAGACTCACGGGTCGGCGCTCGCTTGGCCGACCGCGCTCGTCCAGGTGCCGACCGGCCGAGACCGTCGGGCGATGCGTCGCGCACAGGATACGGAGGGGCCGGTGCCGAACGTCTGATGGCCGGTTGTGGGCCGGCAGGTGGACGGAGCGGTGGATGGTGCGGATGTATGGAAGAACGGCTGGAGGGAAGCGCGGTGGGCGGCATCCTGGCTTTTGACGTGGGCACGACGCACTTGAAGTGGATCATCGTGGACGGCGACACGGTCACCGGGAACGGCGAGACCGCCATCGCGGCCACGGGCGCCGATCCGGTGTCCGAGCAGGATCCCGTGGCCGTCGCGGACCGTGTCCAGGCGGTGGCGGCGGCGGTGCAGCGCACGACGGGCATTGGCCGCGTGTCGTTTTCCGCGGCGATGCATAGCCTGCTGGCCGTGGATGCCGAGGGTCGCCCGCTGACCCGGAGCTGGACGTGGATGGATCGCCGGGCGATGGGCGAGGCGGCGGCTCTTCGCCGCTCAGACGCGGGGGAGCGTCTCCGGCACGAGACGGGCGCTCCGGTGCATGCGATGTCCCCGCTGGTGAAGTGGCTTCAGATGCGCGCGAGCCTGCCCGCCGAGGCGCGGCCGGTGGCGCTCAAGGACTACTTGGTCTTCCGCCTCACGGGACGATGGCTGACCGACTTTTCCACCGCGGCGGCGAGCGGTTTTCTGGCCAAAGACAACGCCTGGTCGGCGACGGCCCTGGAGCTTGGGGCGCTCACGCCCGAGCGCCTGCCTCAGCTGCACGACATGGCGTGTTCCGTGCCGGAACGGAGGGGACGCTTCGACGTGGTGATTGGGGCCAGCGATGCCGCCGCCCAGCATGTGCACCTTCGACTCGAGCGCGACGGCGCCGCCGGTGCCCTTTCGATGGGCACCAGCGGTGCCGTCCGCCACACCGCGGGCGCCGCCCCGGACCACGCCGCTCTGTTCTGCTACACCATGGGGCCCGAACGGGGCTATCTGGCGGGTGCCGCGCTGTCCAACGTGGGCAACCTGCTGGCCTGGCTGGGGGCTGTGTTCGGCATTGGGGTCGACGCCGTAGTGGCCCAGGGACTGTCGGCCCTGGAGGGAGGCCGGGAGCTTCCGCTGGTGGTCCCGTACTGGTACGGCGAGCGCACACCGTGGTGGCGCGAGGACTTGACCGGCGCCTGGATGCGGCTCGGTCGCGAGCATGCCGCCCCGGATCTGTTCGGCGCCACGCTGCTGGCCATCGGCGCTGCCTATCGCCATGGGCTCGATTTGTTGGACGCTGCGGGCGCCGGGATACAGGAATTGCGGGGTGCGTCGGGCCTCCTCGACCATCCGGGCTTGGCGCCGTGGATGGCCGATGTGCTGGAGCGCGATGTGGTGGTCGTGGGCGAGCGGGACGCGTCGCTCCTGGGAGCCCTCGATCTCGCGCGCCCGGCCGGCGCGGCCCCACTGGCCACCGCGTCCACCCGCCATCATCCCCGCAACGCACGAATGGCGGCGCGGGCCCAGACTGTCTGGGACGCCATCGCCGCCGCGGCCGCGCGGGCCTGAGGGAGGTCGTGGCGGGGTGTCTCCCGTGAGGCAGCCGCGCGGCGACCGGCGGGTGCGGGCTTGGGGCCGGGCGCCGCCCCGGTCGGCGGTCGGGACGCTCGGAGGCTCAGTCCGGGAACATGCCGCCGGACCCCGGGCGCAGGACGAAATCGCCGGGCGGGAAGCGATGCGGGTCCAACTGGGGCGCCTCTGCCCGGCCCATGGCGACCTGCGCCGCCAATTCGCCCAGCGCCGGCCCTCGCACCACCCCGAAGCCGTTGTCGCCGCAGGCGACGTAGAGACGGTCCGCTACCGCGCCCACCAGCGGACGGCGATCCGGCGTTGCCCCGCAGAGTCCGGCCCAGGACCGGCGCAACTCGGCCGTCGCCGCCGACGAGATGAGGCGCATGACCCCGGCGGCAATGTCGCGCTCAAAGTCGGGGTCGCCGGCTTGATTGTACGCGTCGGGGTCGTGCTCCCAGAGCTGGGTGCCGTCGCCAGCCAGCAAGTTTTCGGTGCCGTCGGGCGTGATGTACATGTCGGTGGCGGTTTCGCTCAGGATGGGAAGCGCGCGGCTCTGAGCAAACGCCAGCGACGACAGCTGCACGCGATAGGGCCGGTAGGGGATGTCGAGGCCGGCGGTTTGCACCAGCTTGCGCGTCCAGGTGCCCGCGGCCACCAGCACCCGCGCCGCGGTCAGGGATGCGCCGCCACCCTCCACGACGACCGCCGCCTCGTGCGCTCGCAGGGCCCGCACACGAAAGCCCAGGCGCACCTCCAGTCCCAGCGCGCGCGCCGCCGCCAGGGCGGCTTGCGCATAGGCGGTGGGATTGACGTGCCAGTCGGTGGGCGACCAGATGCCTACGATGTCCGGTCCGGTCCCGTCCACGAGCGGGTAATGGGCCCGAATCTGCTCGCGGTCCCACACCGCCAGGGGGATGCCCTGCCCCCGGAGCTCTTCGATGACCGGCAGCAGGGGGCCCACCTCCGCCTCCGCCACCAGCGTCAGCCCACCGTGCCGTTCAATCATGGTGCGGTCGCCGCTCTGGGTGGCGGCTTGCTCCAGCAGGTCGCGGCTCCGGGCCACCCAGCGCTGATCGTCGGGATGCGCCACCAGCCGCGAGACGATGCCGCCGGACTTGCCGCTGCTTTCCCCACCGACATAGGGATTCGCTTCAATCAAGAGCACCCGGCCGCATCGCGCCTCCATGGCCGCGAGCCCCGCCGCCGTGCCCCAGACCCCGCCGCCGATGACAATGAGATCGTATAAATCGCTCAAATGACGCGAACCTCCTCAACGATCTGACCCGATGGCCGCGCCGGCCGCCTGCTGCCCGGAGCGGCGGGACGCCTCCCATCCCCGACATTGGCGCCCCGACGCCGGCCGGGCGGAGGGAGGGGTCCTTCGCGACTCAGCATAGCCGCTCGGACCCAGAGCGTCGAGCGAAAGCCGGGGGTGGCCCCTCAGGGGATGGACCGGGTGGTAGGAAAGGGAGCCCTGAGGACGCCTCCCTTCGAGCGGGTCGGCCAAACCGGCCGGCCCACTGAGGCGTCGATGCGCTCTGGCCGCCGTCTCGCGGCTCGGACCCGGTTCACGTTTCCGTGGCCCGTCACCGAGGGCGCCCGCGCTGCGCGGCCGCTGCGTTCATCAACGCCCGCACGCGGGTTCGGTCCACCGGGTTCAGGAGCTGCCCGTCGCGCTTCAGATAGGTGGCCACGATGACCCCGTCGGCCGACTCGAGTAACGGCCCAATCGTCTCCGGTGTCGCGCCTCCGCCGGCCAGCAGGGGCACGGTGGCATGCCGACGTCCTTCGCGCAGAAACTCCAGGGTCTCGGCGTGGTGGCGTCCAGTGAGCACCAGTCCGTCGGCCCGGCCGAACCAGGTGGCTTCGTGCACCATTTCTCCCAGGGTCTGCGTCCCGAGCGGCGTCCGGGTGCGGTCGTAGACGTCGGCGTAAATGGCGGGGCGGGACGCCAGATCGCGGAGAAATGTCTGGGCCGCGTGGGCGCTGCCCTCCCGGATTCCGTCCGGGCCCACCATGGCCCCGACATACACTTTCAGGCGCACGAACGCGGCCTCCACCGCGTCGGCAATGGACAAGACGGCGACGGGATCGTCCTCGAGACAGCTGATGCCGAGCGGAACGTCGACGTGTCGGCGGATTTCACCGGCGATGCGCGTCATCCAGGCGATGCTCAGGGCGCCGGTGCGGCGACCGGTGGGGAGGGCGGCGATGTTCTGCAGCATCAGCGCATCGATCCCCTCCCCGGCCATGACCCGTGCCTCCTCCAAAGCCTCCTCCACCAACTGCTGGGCGCTCGACCCCGCGTACGCCGCGTCGCCCGGCAGCGCGCGGGTCCCCACCACGCCGATCACGGCTTGGGCAGGCAGCATCATCATGGCCTTCCTCCTTCGGCGACGGAAAACGTGTGGAGCCAGCGGGCGCGCGCTTCGGGCGGGCCCGCGCTCCACAGGCGGGTGGGCCCATACCCCTCCAGAGCGAACGAGGCCGAGACCGCGCCCCAGGCCACCTGCACGCTGAGCGCGCGACCCTGGGCGACCGCGGCCAGGACGCCGCCCGCGTAGGCGTCTCCGCATCCGGTCGGATCGACGGCCTCAACCGGGACGGCCGGGGCATGAATCACCCGGTCCCCTTGCCGAGCGGTGCTGCCGGCTTCGCCGTTCTTGAGGATCAGCGTCCCCGGGCGGTGGCGGGAGAGCAGGGCCAAGAGGGCCTCGGCATTCAGCCCCTCCCGGGCCAGCTGGCGCGCCTCCAGCTCGGAGGGCAAAAAGGTGTCCACCTGCGTCAAGATCTCGGCCCAGTCCGGCCCATGTCCCCGGATTTCGTCGTGGTGGGGATCCACCTGGATGTAGAGCGGCTGCCGAAGGCGCCGGAGGCACGACACCCATTCCGCCACGACGGCCAACGGCATGGGCGCGATGTGGACCGCATCGATGCGGCTCCAGTCTCCCTGGGCAAACAGCTGGGGCCGCGGCGAGATGTCCCCGTAGCCGGGGGCGTCGCCGCGGGCGCGGTAGCGGCGGCCGCCGCGCGCGTCATAGAGAGCCCACTGGCGTCGGCTGGGTGTGGAGGTCGCGATGGCCCGCGTCCAATCCACATCGGGCAGCGCGGTCAACCGGGCCCAGGCCGCCTCGGGATAGTCGGAGCCCCGGCAGGTGATGACCACCACCTGGACCGGCCAGAGCCGGGCGCCCAACGCCGTGTACACCGCGTTGCCCCCCGGCGTGGCGGACGCCGTGCGCCCATCGGGCAGCACGATGTCGTCCACGGTGAGATGCCCGATGACCGCCACCATGTTTAGGCGTCTTCCGTGAGCGCGCTGGAGAAAATCTGCCGGAAGTTGACCTGCATGCGATGGGGATCGTCAAAGCCCAGCATGGTGCTGCCGGTGGCCCGGGCGTAACTCATGGCCAGCACCTGCAGGGGCACTCCGTATACGAGGGGGGTCAGGGCTTCCTCGTCGCTCGTCGTGTCCGGCATGGGAACAAAGTAGTCGGCCGACTCCCGGGCGTCGCGGTCGGAGGAGGCCGCCAGCACAATGGCGCGCCCGCCCACGTCGCGGATGGCGCGGAGCTGTTCCAAACCTCGGTCGTGGCTCTGGCCGGGCGGCACCATCAACACCGTCAGGGTGCCCGGCTGGGTGCAGAAGTATTGTTCGTGCGCCCATTCCTCCAACTGCTGCGCGACCGTGCTGTGCCGCGCTGATTCAATCATCTTGGCCATGCCGAACTGAGCGGTCGCGTAGTTGGGTCCGCCGCCGACCATGCACAGATACGGCCACGGCGGCGGAAAGTCGACCAGAAGCTGCGCGGCGACGGCTTGGCTCTGCTCGACCAGCTCCGGGATGGCACGGCCGAGGGCGTGCGTCTGTTTGAGCACGGCGGCGCTCGCGGCGGGGGTGAGCGTCCCGGCGCGGCGGCCCAGCGCCAGCACCAGCGCCAGCAGGCTCGAGAGGGATGCCGTATAGGACAGGGTGCCGGGCCCGAAGCCGGGATCGTCATAGCGATAGGGCAGCACGTGATCCGCGCTGCGGGCCAAATCGCTGTCCTCCCGGTAGGTCACGGCAAATCCCCTCAGCCCGTGCCGACGAGCCTGGCGGAGCGCCTCCACCGTCCGCGACACGCGGCCGGAGTTGGACACGGCGACCATCCACGCGGATCCGCCCGACGGGATGTGCCGGACGCGATAACGGCTCCACTCCAGCGCCTCCACCGCCCAGGCGTCCACGCCTGCCCACTCCAGGGCCGCCCATTCGGCGGCGAGACCGCAGTAGAAGGAGTCGCCGCATCCGGTGAAGTACAGATGGTCGGGCCGCTCGGCGACCTGATCCAGGAGGGTCTGCCACTCCTGCATCAGGCCGTCCACCCGCTGCTCCAGAAACAGCCCCTGGGCATTGATGGCGCGCTGCACATTGTCCCAGTTGAGTGTGACGTTCTCGTTGACTTCCAACGGGCACAATCCCCTTCCTCGCTACCGTCTGCCCCTACGGTAGCACGGTCGACCGGGCGCGGGCGATGGGTCCGGACGAGCATTGCGGCGCGGCCGGCTCGTGCGCCGGCTCCGGGACGCCTCAATTCGTTGTATAGAGTTCATGGCCGGTTCCATCCTGTGCGATAACGGGGGAGCGGCGCGAAGGCGGCGAACCGGGCGGGCTGACGGAAGGAACTTGCTCGCCGCGGGCGATATGGCCGAGCGCCCCCGGGCTGCCCTGCCGGTGGTGCATAGGCGATAGCGGCGGGTCACGCGGCACTCGGCGGGACCTGACGAAACACCAGCGGGCATCTGCCGCCGACCGTGGCAGATGCCCGGCGGGACGCTCGACCGGAGAGCCAGAGGCCGCCTCGACGGTCGATAAGGGAACCGGCCGGCGGGAGCGCGCTCCGAAAAGGAGTGAGAGCCCCGATCGGCGCCGTTTCCATCCGGGTGGAATCCCCGGTTCAGTCCCCCGTCGCGTCTTGCCGCAAGGGGACATCCCACCGGAAAGGAGTGAGAACCGGGTCATGGGAGGACGTGCGGGAGGACGCTGGGCCGTTCTGGTGGGCACCGGGGGAATATGACCGGCGAGACCGTCCTCCGGGTGTTTTTCGAAAAGAGTCAGGCGGTGGTTCGGGAGCCCCGGCTGGAGTGCAAGCTGCAAAAAACCGCCGCGGCCGTGCTGGAGGCGGGTCTGTTCCAGCGGGCCGCCGTGCAAGTCTATGCGTGGGCGTATGGAGAGAAGCTGTTCGGCTTCGCCGGGATTACACCCCGGGAGGAAGAGTGGCTCCGAAGCCACGACGTCATCGATCCCCAGACGTATGAACGTGTGCACCGCTATGGAAAACCCCTCGGCGGTCCGGTCTATTTCATCCCCCATGAGCAGCTGACCCGCATCCTGCCCGGCTCGGACGAGCACCTCCTGGCCAGCGCGGTGCCGTGGCGCGGTCCTGGTACTTGGCATCCCGACGACATGCTGTACTGTCGCCTCACGTCATCGGACGGGCTGGAGATGGGGAATCTCACCGCGGACGACCCGTTCGACGGCAAAGTGCCCGATGAGAATACCGCCGCCCTGCTGGCTCCGTTTGTGGCCTTGGCGGCAGCCGTGCTGGAACAGGAGTTGAACCGGCGGCGCGACACCCTGACGGGCTGTTTCAACGGGGCGTGCGGGCGCGATGAGATTGAGCGCCGCGTGGCGTCGGGCCGCCGGTTCGCGCTGGTGTTTTTGGATATGGACAACTTGAAGGAAATCAACGACCGGGACGGCCACGAGGCGGGTGATGCGGAGATTGTTCGGGTGGCGGAGCGTCTGCGAGCCATTGTCGCGGACCTGGGCGGCTACGCGAGCCGTCTGCACGGGGACGAATTTGTGGCCATGCTGTGGACCGACGAGTCCGAGGAGGCGGTGGCCTCCGCCATTGAGAGGCAGTGGGCGCCGATGCTTCCGGACGTGAGCTTCGGCGTCGCGGTCCGCCGCGCCGACGAGAGCGCGCGAGAGCTGCTGCGACGGGCGGAATTGGCCATGTATCGGTCCAAAGGATGGCGTCGACGCGGCTGAGGCGCACGCGCGCAGGCATGGCGGCGGGGAGACGGACGGCGATGGCCGCCTGGGACCGGCTGAAAAGCGAGCGCTTTGGCCGCCCCCGCCGCCGATGAGGGTTTTGGTGCCCGGAGCCGACCGCGAGCCGCGCGAGGCCAAGCGCCGGACGCGGGAGGGCGGGACCGTTTGAAGCTGCCCGCCAACTTGTCATGAGATCGGCGAGCTCAGGGCGGCCCGCGGGTTCGCACGATCATCGTGGCTCCATTCTCCCCCGGGATCGTTGCCGCCGCCGGTCCGCCGGGTCTGTTGTATGATGCGGGAAAATCGGTGCGGCCGCCGGGGATGGGCGTGGCCGGGCCGACGGGCTGTCGTTGCCCTATCGCCGGCGAGCCCGCTCGGTGCCGTTCCGGGCGCGGGGGACGGGCCCGGTTTGGCGTGGCCGAGACGGGGGAGGGTGGGACCGAGTGACCTGGGAGTCGAAGGTCGGATCGGGCGCCCGCATCCGCCTCATCCTCGCCATCGCCTTGTTTTGGATGGGTCTCTATCTGTATGTGCCGGTGTTGACTCCCTACGTGGTGCACGTGACGGGATCGGCCGGACTGGCCGGTTTGGTGGTGGCCAGCTACGGCGTGCCGCAGCTATTGTCCCGGGCGCTGCTGGCGGCGTGGTCCGATCGATGGGGACGGCGGACGCCGTTTTTGGCAGCGGGTCTGATCCTGGTGGCGGCGAGCGCGGCCGGCATGGCGGCGTGGCCCGGCACGTGGGGCTTCTTCGGGTTTCGGGTGCTGTCCGGCCTGGCCGCCAGTATGTGGGCCATGTTCTCCATCCAGTACACCGCCTATCTGGGCGGGGGCCGGCATATGGCCCGCGCCATGGGCCACGTGTCCTTCGCCAACAACGCGGGGCAGGTGGTGGCCGTGCTGGCCGGCGGTCTGCTGGCCGAACACGGGGGATATCCCGCTCCGTTTTGGGCGGCGGCGGTGGTGGGCGTCGTGGGACTGCTGCTGGTGGTGGGATTGCCGGAAGGCGCCCACGAACCGACCCGGGTGCCCACGGTGTCTTGGCGCCGCCTGCTGCGCCAGCGGGACGTTCTGGCCGCCTCGGCGCTGGGCATCTTGTTCCAGGCGGGGACGTTTGTCACGACCTTTGGCTATATCCCCCTGTGGGCGTCCCGTGAGGGGTTGTCGGCCGGCGGGCTCGGCCTGCTCACGGCCGTCGCGCTCGTTCCCACCGCCATCATGGCGATTGTGACGGGCTCGGTGTTGAGCCGCCGCTGGCGGGTCGAACACCTCATCGTCGCGGGATTTCTGATGGTGGCGGTCGGCACCGGACTCACCCCCTGGATCGGTCGCGGGCTGGGCTTGTATGTGACCCAGGGCGCGGCCGGCGTGGGCCGCGGCGTGCTGAGCCCAAGCCTCATGACGTGGGCGGTGCGCGGTGTGCACCCCTCGCAGCGCACCACCGCCCTTGCGTGGTATCAGTCGCTGTACGCCGTGGGCATGGTCGGCGGTCCGGCTCTCGCCGCCGCCGGCGCGGTATCGTGGGGACTGGCCGGTTTGTTTTGGGCGGCGGCGGCTCTGGCGTTGGCCGGCGCGCTGACCGGCAGCGGGCTCTTGTGGTGGGGCCGCCGACGCTGGCTGACCGCCGGTGGCTGCGAGGCGGGGTTGTAGCGACAACGGCCGGAGAACCCGGCGTGCCCGGGTTCTCCGGCGGCAAGGAGGGCCGGACATGCGCGTGACGCTTCGGTGGTTTGGACCCGAGGACCCGGTGAGTTTAGCCGCCATTCGCCAGATTCCCGCCGTGACCGGGATTGTGTCGGCCGTCTACGGGCTGGATCCGGGCGCCGTGTGGCCGGTGGAGGCCCTGCGCGCGCTCAAGGCGCAGGTGGAAGCGGCGGGGCTTTCGCTGGCGGTGGTCGAAAGTCTGCCCGTGCATGAGGATGTCAAGCTGGGACGGCGCACCCGGGACCGATGGATCGACGGATACATCGAGTCCCTGCATCACATCGCGCAAGCGGGGATTTCGGTCGTATGCTACAACTTCATGCCCGTCCTCGATTGGATGCGGACGGCGGTGGATTATCCGTTGCCGGACGGATCTTGGGCCCTGGCTTTTGACGGCCAGGCCATCGAGCGGCTGGATGCCGGATCCGGGCCGCCGGTACTGCCGGGGTGGGATCCGAGCTATGCGCCCAAAGACCTCGGCGCCCTCTGGCACGCCGCCCGTGAACTCGGGCCGGAGGATCTCTGGGCCCATCTGACGTACTTCCTCCAGGCGGTCGGCCCCGAGGCGGAGCGTTTGGGGGTGCGGCTCGCGCTGCATCCGGACGATCCGCCGTGGCCGCTTCTGGGCCTGCCCCGCATCATCACCGATGAGGCGGCGTTGGACCGGGTGCTCGGGATCTATGACCGGCCCGCCAACGGCTTGTGCGTCTGCGTGGGATCATTGGGGGCGTCGGCGGGCAACGACGTGGTCGCCATCCTGAGCCGATTTGCCCGGGAGGGCCGGGTGCACTTCGCGCATCTGCGCAACATTCGGCGACGGGGTCCGCGAAGTTTTTACGAGACGGGCCACGCGGAGGGCGACTTGGACCTGCCCGCTGCGGTGGCGGCTCTGCACGATGCCGGATACGACGGGCCGGTCCGTCCTGACCATGGGCGGCGCATTTGGGGCGAGATGGGCGCGCCGGGCTATGGGCTCTACGACCGGGCCCTCGGCGCCATGTATCTCCATGGACTGTGGGCGGGGGTGAGTCAGCGCCGCCGCCCGTCGGGATAGCGCGCAGTCCGAAACCCCGGCCGATGCGCGTCTTCTGAGACAGCCACCGATGCGGGGTCCGGGGCGGTTGCGGCATCGGGTAGCCCGGGCTCTGCGGACGGCCAACCCGGCGGTGCTGGAGTTTTGCGGCCCGCCCCTATTGAGGGCCCGTCGGGCTCGGCCACAGGAATCGGATGACGGCGGCGCGAACGTCTTGCTGGCAGACGTGAAGGGATGGGTGAGCGGGCGGAGCCGAGCCCTTTGACGGGCCAGCAGCCGTGCGGACGGAGGAGGGATGGACGTGCTGGCCGATGGCCGGGCTCGGTGGATATTCTCGGCCTCCGACGTGGCCGCCTTCACCGGCTGCCGGCATCGCACCTGGCTTGACCAGGCCGCGGCCCTGGGTCTCGCGGAGCGCCCCGCGACCCAAACCGCCGAGCTTCGTCTGTTGGCCGAAGCGGGCGAGGCTCACGAACAGCGCTACCTTGCGCAGCTGCGGGAACGGGGCCGCGACGTGGTGACACTCGGGGTTCCCGACGAAACGCCGGCCGGGCTGCGGGCGGCTCACCAAAAGACGTTGGACGCCCTGCAGGCCGGCCGCGAGGTGCTGTATCAGCCAACCCTGCTGGTGGGACGGTGGATGGGCCGGCCGGACTTTTTGATCCGGGAGCCGGGCACCGCGGGCGACAGCATCCCGCGGTATCAGGTGGTGGACGCCAAACTGGCGCGCCGCGCCCGGCCCGAAGCCCTGGTGCAGACCTTGCTGTACGACAGCTTGGTGCGGCAAGTGCACCACCGTTCGGCACCCGATGTATGCCTCATCCTGGGCGACGGAGAGGAGCTTCGCTTTCCCGCCGCCGCGGGCAGCGCGTATGTCGAATGGGTGCAGTCCCGACTCGTCGCGGAGGCGGCCGAGTGGCCGCGCGCCTCACGGCCGGAGCCGGTCCCGGCGTGCGCCACCTGCCCCTGGCATCCCCGTTGCGAGGCCGAGTGGCGAGACCGGGACGATCTGAGTCTGGTGGCCGGGATGCGCAGCGACCAGGTTCGAAAGCTGCGCGCGGCGGGCGTCGATTCTTTAGCGGCGCTGGCGCGCTGGCCGGAGGACCGGCCGGTGCGAGGCATCGGCGTGGAGCCTCTGCAATGGTTGAGAACCCAGGCCGAACTGCAGCGCCAAGAGCGTGCGAGTGGCGAGCCGGTCTACGTGCTTCGCCCCCCGGCGCCGGGGCAAGGCTTGGCGCGCCTGCCCGCCCCGGCCGCGGGAGACATGTTCTTTGACCTGGAAGGCGACCCCCTCAATCCGGCCGGCTCGCTGGAATACCTCTGGGGCTGGGTGGACGTGGAGGACAGTGGCCCGCCCGTCTATCGATGCCTCTGGGCGCACGCGCCGGACGAAGAACGGCGCGCCTTCGAACAGTTCGTCGACCACGTCGTCGAGCGCCGGCGGCGCTACCCCGACATGCACGTGTACCACTACGCGGCCTATGAACCGACGGTGTTGAAGCGCCTCATGGGGCGATACGGGACACGCGAACGCGAGGTGGATTGGCTCCTGCGCGGCGGCGTGCTGGTGGATCTGTTTCCGGTGGTTCGCCAGGCCGTTCAAATTTCGCGGGAGTCCTACTCCATCAAAGAACTGGAAGCGTTCTACCGCCCGGGGCACCGGGGAGGCGAGGTGGTCAACGCCATGGGCAGCGTGGTGGCGTACGCCCGCTGGAAGGTCGCTCGCGATCCGGTCTGGCTTGAGGATATCCGGCGATACAACGAAGAGGACTGCCGGTCCACCTGGGAGCTTCGCGGCTGGCTCGAAGACCGCCGCGCAGACGTCGTGGCGGCTCAAGGAATCGACCTGCCGCGTCCGGTGGTGCTGGACGGATCCCCCTCCGAGCCGGTGGCGGCCGCCGACGAAACCCGGGAAACGTTGCGGCGCGCCCTGTTGGATCCGCTGCCCGACGACGCGGGCGCCCGCACCGGAGCCCAAGACGCCCAGGCGCTGCTGGCGGAGCTGCTTCTGTTCCACCGGCGGGAGGACCGGCCCATGTGGTGGCGGTACTTTCAGTTCCAGGAGTATTCCCCGGAGGAACTGGTGGAGGATCCCGAGACGCTGGGTCAGCTGACTTTTCGCGGGGAAGCGGACGGAGCCTGGGTCTTCGACTTCGACCCCGACCAGGAGTACAAGATGCACGCCGGCCAAGACGTGAGCGATCCCGACACGGGCAAGACGGTCGGGCGCATCCGGACGCTGGATCCGGTTGAGGGCCGTCTGACCTTGCGGCCCCGGCGCGGCGCCGCCGATCCGCCGCGGGCGCTGATGCCGGCGCCCGGCCCGTCCACGGCCGTGCTGGAGGAGGCCCTGCAGCGGGTGGCGCGATCGGTGCTGGCCGCCGGCGAACTGACTGCCACGGAGCCGTTTTCCGCCGCCAAGAGCCTGCTACTGCGGGAAAACCGGGACGTTTCCGGGGAGGGTCCCGACGAGGCCGGCCGACGGGCGCGTGACCGCGCCGGCCGGCTCCGGTCCGGATACTTGGCGGTCCAGGGCCCGCCCGGAACGGGTAAAACCTACACCGGGGCGCAGATTGTGGTGGACCTGCTGGAGCGGGGACGCCGCGTCGGCCTGACCGCGCCCAGTCACAACGTCATCGCCCATCTGCTGGAGGCGGTGCTGACCGAGGCGGAGAGTCGCGGGGTCGCGGTGGCGGCGGCGCAGAAGGTCACGAACGTGGCGCAGGGGGTGCAGGATGCCCGCGTCCGGGTCCGGACCGGTACCGCCGACATGGCGCAGCTCTGGGCGCAAGACGCGGTGAATCTGGCGGCCGCGACGGTCTGGCTGTTTGCCCGTCCCGAATGGGAGGCCCGGCTGGATGTTTTGGTGGTGGACGAGGCGGGGCAGATGACCTTGGCCAACCTGCTGGCCGCCGCCACCTCGACGCGGGCCGTGGTGCTGCTGGGCGATCCGCAGCAGTTGTCCCAGCCGATTCAGGGCCAGCATCCACCGGGTTCCGCCGTCTCCGCGCTGGAGCACGTGCTGGCCGGCCAGCCCACCATCGCCGCCGGCGCGGGGGTGTTTCTCGATGTCACGCGCCGCCTGCATCCCGACGTTTGCCGGTATATCTCGGACGTGGCGTATGAAGGGCGTCTTCGTGCCCATCCCGCCTGTGCCCGCCAGCGCCTGGACGGCGACGATGCGCTGGCGGGCACGGGGCTCCGGTACTGTCCGGTGAGCCACCGAGGCAATCGGACCGTGTCCGTGGAGGAGGTGGACGTCGTGCGCCGCCTCATCACACGGCTGGTCGGCCGCCGCTGGCACGGACAGGACGGGACGGAACGACCGCTGGCGCTGACCGACATCCTGGTGGTGGCGCCCTACAATGCCCATGTCAACCGGTTGGTGCGCGCGCTGCCGGTGGGAAGCCGCGTCGGCACGGTCGATCGTTTTCAGGGCCAGGAAGCACCGGTGGTGATCTACACGCTCGCGTCCTCCACCCCGGATGATGTGCCGCGAGGTCTCGCGTTTCTCTACAGCTTGAATCGCCTGAACGTGGCCGTCTCCCGGGCGCAGGGCCTGGCGGTGCTGGTCGCGTCCCCCAGCTTGCTGGCGGCCGAGCCCAAGGACGCCGAGCAACTCAGCCTCGTCAACGCCCTCTGCCGTTTGGCGTTGGATGCCCGGTCGGTTGAGGCGGACATCTAGCGACCGACGGCAATACCGCGCATAATCGAGACAAGTCAGAGCAAACGGCGGGCGGGAGAGGAGTCCCGCACCAAACCATCATCAGTCCGTGTGGCCGCGGAAAGGTGGAATGCGGCATGGACGCGTCGCACTCGGGCGAGCCGGACCTCTTCGTCTATCATTTTCCTCGCCATGGGGTGCTGCACACGCGCATCTGCCCGTATACGCGGTCCCTCATGAGCCGACTGGAGGAGCAGAACCTGGTCAGTCGCATGCGCTACACCAATCAACTGGGGAACCTCCGCTATTTCTACCCCGGCGCTCACCATACGCGCTACGAGTACATGATGCTGCAGTGGCATCTGCTGGACCGGATGGCCGACCTGAAGGCAGCGGATGCGGGGGCTCTGGGCCTCAGGGGCAGGATGGCGGAAATGCCCGCGCTGCCGGGTCAGGCGCGGCCCACCGGCGTCGACGTCTTGCAAACCGTGGTGCTGCTGGCCAACGTGGGCCACTTGCCCGAGACCGTGGCGGCGGAGCGGGCGGTGCTGGAATTGGTGGTCACGGACAGCGCGATCCGGCAGGTGTGGCAGGACGCGTTGAAGGACGCCGCCGGTCCTTGGCTCCAGACCCTGCAGACCTTCGACGTATACCGTGTCCACTTTTTTCTCATCTGGCTCTGGCTCGTGCGGGAGTTGAATCGCGACGGGGAGCGCGGGGTGATTCGCTACGCGCTCGCCGTGCTGGAACGGTGCCTGGGGGACGAGCCCGACAGCCTGTGGAGCCGGCTCCTGGCGCTGCACCGCCACATCCGCCGCATCAGCTATCTCACGCTGGACACCCTTTACACACCGGCTCCGTTCACGCTGGAGTTGCCCACCATCCTGGCCGACTTTGCTCAGCACTACGACGCCTATGTGCTGGGAGAAGGCGCGTTTCAGGCGGCGCTCACCCAACTCAACGTGGTCATGCGCGACTTGGTGTACCAGTCTCCGGACGCGCTCATTTCCATGGCGGAGACGACCCGTGAGCGCCTGAGCCGCTTGCGTCGGGTGGCCAACCAGATGACAAGCCTCGACGGGGTGCTGGATTGTCTGTTTCCACACAAGACCGGGAGTGCGCTGGGGACCGTGCTGCATGGCTC
>DAHVOH010000044.1 GCA_027318915.1 Clostridiales bacterium | reverse complement strand
CACTCCGCCCGGTCCTATCCGGGCGACTCCGCCGCGACGGCCGGGGCGCTCAGCCGCGTCAGCGAGTCTGGGTGACGGCCGAGCGGCGCATCAAAAGCGGCCAGGGGCTGTCCATTTCGCCCACGGGCACCTCGATGAGGCACGGCTCGTCGGCGGCGAGGGCCTCTCGGAGGGCGGGCTCCAGGGTCTTGGGCGAGTCGACCCGAAGACCGCGGATGCCGAACGACTCGGCGAGATGCACGTAGTTCGGATTGACCAGATCGGTGCCGAGAACATGACCGTGAAAGTCCTGCTTCTGGGTGCGCTTGACGTTGCCAAAGGCGTGGTCGTCGAACACCACCGTGACCAGTCCCAGGTTGTAACGCTTGGCCGTGGCCAGCTCGGACAGGCCCCACCCGAAGCCGCCATCCCCGGTGATGGACACGACCGCCCGATGCGGCAAGCCCGCCTTCACCCCGAGAGCGGTCGGAAACCCGTAGCCCAGGGTGCCCTGGTATCCGGGATGAAGAAGCGTGCGAGGGGCATACACCGGATAGGCGACGCGGGTCACGTAGCCCACCTGGGTCAATTCGCTGACCAAGATGCCATCCTCGGGAATCGCCGCGCGCAGCGCCCGCACATAGTCGGCCTGCGGCCGAACGGCCGCGATTTCCTCAGCCGCCGCGGCCCGGAGCGGCTCCAGGTTGGCCCACGGTCCAGGGCGGCGGGGCAGGTCGTCCAATTCGTCGGCCAGGGCCTCCAGACCCATCCGGGCGTCGGCCTCGATGGCCACGTCGGCCCGGCGGGGGGCGCCGAGGTCGTGCGGATCGGCATTAACGAGAATGACCCGCGCGCCCACCTCCATGATTTGACCGTTGCCGGCCACGAACCGGGCGCCGATGACCAGCACGACGTCGGCCTGGGGGAGGATGCGCCGTCCGGCGAGACTGGTCAGAGCCAGCGGATGACGGTCGGACAAGGCGCCGCGGCCATTGTCGCTCACGACGACCGGGGCTTGGAGGCGTTCCGCCAGCTGGGCCAACTCCGCCGTCGCCTCGCTGGCCAAGATCCCCGACCCTGCGTACAGCACCGGCCGTTCGGCATGCCGCAGCAGGGCTGCCGCTTCCCGCACCAGCCCGGCGTCCGGAACGGTGCGGAGCCGGCTCCGCTCGTCGGGATCGGGCGCCATGAGCTCCATGTCCGCTCGGGCGGCCAGGATGTCCGGCGGGATTTCCAGGGCGACCGGCTGCGGACGGCCGCGCCACATTTGCCGAAATGCCTCCCGCACCAACCCGGGCACCTCCTGGGGAGACATGGCGCGGCCCGTCCACTTGGTGAGCGAGCGGAGGACGGCGCCTTGGTCCGGAATCTCATGGAGAAAGCCCAGACCCTCCCCGATATGCCGGGAGGGTATCTGGCCGGCAATCAGCAGAACCGGGGAGGAGCACGCGTAGGCCGTGGCCAGCCCGGCGGCGGCGTTCAGCACGCCCGGTCCGGGCACCACCATGGCAACCCCCGCTTCGCCGCGGGTGCGGGCGTATCCGTCGGCCATGTATGTCGCCGCCTGCTCATGGCGGGGTCCTCGGAACTGGATGTGATTGCGCTGTTCATACAGGCCCTCAAACGCATGGTCCAGCTGGACGCCGGGCACACCAAACACCATCGACACACCCTCGCGCACCAGCTGGGCGGCAAGCGCCTCTCCCCCGGTCATCTCCATACAGCGCGCCTCCTTCGCAGGAATCCTGGGCCAACGTGAACCGATGCGAGCCGCCCGTTCCCGAAGGGAGGACCGCGGGCCGCGCAAGACCGTGCCCTCCGCTGCGGGACTCCTTCGGCGCCGCCCCCCAACCTTCCTGGCCGAGTCGGGCAAGACGCCCCGGATCGTCGTGATGTCAGCGCAAGTTCGGATGCCGGAGGCGGCGGCCTTGACGTCGGCCCACATACCGCGTGCCCTGCACCACCAGGTCACCTCCCAGGTAGACTTGGACAATGCCGACCGGGGGCTCCACGGGATGGTCATAGGTGGCGGCGTCCGCCACCGTCTTGGGGTCAAAGACGACCACGTCCGCAGTCAGTCCCGGCGCCAGGCGGCCCCGGTCGGCCAGTCCGAACGTGTCCGCGGGCAGCCCCGTCATCTTGTAGATCGCCGACTCCCAGCTCAGCAGGCCCTGCTCACGCACGTAGCACCCCAAAATCCGCGGAAAGGTGCCGTACTGTCGGGGATGCGGGCGGCCGCCCAATCCCGGCGGTAGACCGTCGGACCCCACCATGGTCCGGGGGTAAGCGAGGACGCGGCGCACGTCGTCCTCGTGCATCGAAAAGAGAATCATGCTGGCGCGCAGACGCTCTTGACGCAGCACCGTCAGCAGGGCGTCGATGGCATCGCCGCCCAGCCGCGCCGCGATATCGGCGAGCGAGCGTCCTTCAAACTGATGGTCCGCCGTCGCACTGATCCGGATGCCGTCGGGACCCGCGGCGGCCAACTCGCTGTCCCATCCCGGAAGGCCCGTCTCGAGGTCGTGCCGGATGGCGGCCACGGCGGCGGGATCCTGCAGGCGCTCCAGCAGGGCCGCGTGGCCGCCTGCCTGCGTCCAGGGCGGCAGGCACGCGGTGAGCATGGTCGAGCCGGCGGTGTAGGGGTAGACGTCGACACCCACACGGAGTCCCGCCCGTCGGGCGTCGTCGATGCGGGCCAAGGTCCGGGCCGTTTTTCCCCAATTGAGCCGGCCGGTCGCCTTGTGGTGGGAAATCTGCACCGCCACGCGGGCCTCGCGGCCGATGGCGAGCGCTTCGTCGACGCTGTCCTCGACATGGGCGCCCTCGCCCCGGATGTGCGAGGCGTACACGGTCGACCCCAGCTCCCCGGCCAGGTCGACCAGTTCGTCCGTGTCGGTGAAGACGCCGGGCGGATAAATGAGGCCGGTCGACAAGCCGAAGGCTCCCGCATCCAGCGCGGCGCGGAGCAGGCCGCGCATGCGGACGCGTTCCTCCCGGGTGGCCGGCCGGTTTTCCAGACCCATGACCGCGATGCGCAGCGTCCCCTGCCCCACCAGCGGGGCAGCGTTGGTGACCAGTCCCGCCTCGTCCGCCTCCGTCCAGTAATCCGCAAAACTTCGTCCCCGCCACGATGTGGGCGGAAACAGCCGGTCGGTGTAGCTGGACAGCACCTCCGCGTAGCGTTCGCTTCGCGGCGCGAGGCTCATGCCGCAGTTGCCGACCACCTCCGTGGTCACTCCTTGGCCGATCTTGCTCGGGTCCGGATCGGGGAGGAACGGGGCATTGTCGGCGTGCGAGTGCGCGTCGATGAAACCGGGCGCGATCATAAGCCCGGTGCAGTCGACCACCCGAGCCCCGGCGGGGAGAGCGCGGCCCGGCGGATCGACCGCCGCGATGAAGCGGCCCTCCATCCGCACATCCGCCGCGAACGGGGGCCCTCCGCCGCCGTCCACGACCGTGCCGCCGACCAGGATGGTAAGTGGGCCGGGCATGTGACCACCTCCTCGGGATGTCGGGCGCCGGACGGCGCCCGTGCCAGCCGCGCGACCGACGACACCGCCCGTGCCGAGGGATCTTGCCCGGCGCCTCTGCGCGCGGTCACTGCCCGGCGGAAGGGGACGCGTTCGCCCACTTAGTAGAGAACAGACTGCCGTTCGCGTCCAGTCCCCGCCCGAGCCCCGTCGATTCGCGCACGGGTGCCCGGCCCGTGGAGGCTCGGGGCGCCTGCCCGCGGCGGCGCGAGGTCGGGAAGAATCGGGCGCCCAGGAGAGCGCGGGATGTCCCTCTCCGGCGGTGCGCACACAGGGACCCGGCCACTCTGGAGCGTCGCAGCGGATCAGGACCCGCGGCGGTAGGAAAAGGGGGCTCCGACGGCGAAGCCGTTGGAGCCCAGGGTTGTCCAAAATGTGTGCTTGGGCCGGATGGACCGGCGCGGCGTCGGTCGGTGCTCAGAGAGACTGAGGGGTGATGGGATGGGTCCCTTGCGGCCGCGATTTGTCGGCGCCCGGGTCAACCGGATCGAGGATCCGCGGCTTCTCACGGGAACGGGCCAATACGTGGGCGATGTCAGGGCGCCCGGCATGCTGGCGATGGCGTTTGTGCGCTCCCCGCACGCCGCGGCCCATATTTCCGCCATCGACACGGATGTGGCCCGCCACATGCCCGGCGTGCTGGCGGTGTGGACGTCGGAGGATTGCCGGCTGGCGATTGTGCATGCCGACCAGGGTTTGCGGCAGCCGGTGCTGGCGGCCGATATGGTGCGCTATGTGGGGGAGCCGGTGGTGGCGGTCGTCGCCGAGGATGCGTATCGCGCCGAGGACGCCGCCGAGCAGGTTTTCATCGAATACGAGCCGGTGGAGGCGGTGGTCGATGCCCACGCCGCGCGCGAGGATCGGCCGCGCCGGGTCCATGCCGACGTGGCGAACCAACTTTTCGAGCGCCGCACGGCGACCGATGGATTTGACGAAGCCTTTGCCGCGGCGCCTCGCCATTTGCAGGCCACGTTCACGACCCAGCGGCAGACGGCCGTCACGCTGGAGCCGCGAGCGTGCGCGGCTTGGCCCGATCCCGCCGGCGAACGGTTGACGGTGTACGTGGGGCACCAGTCGCCGCACGAAGTGCGCCGGCAGCTGGCGACAATTCTCGGCTGGCCGGAGCATCGCGTTCATGTGGTGGTGCCGGAGGTGGGCGGCGGGTTTGGCATGAAGGCCATGTTCTATCCCGAATACGCGGTGGTGGCCGAGGCGGCGCGCCGGCTGGGACGGCCGGTGAAATGGGTGAGCGACCGGCGGGAGGCTTTCTTGAGCGATTCTCAGGGGCGCGACGCGGAGCATGTGGTCGAGGTGGCCTTTGAGGATTCGGGGCGCATCGTGGCGGTGCGCGATCAGATTTGGGGCGACACCGGCGCCTGGCCCTTCTGGAATTTTCCCGGTGCGGTGGGCGAGGCCATGTGGGCGGCCGACATGCTGCCCGGCCCCTATCAAATACGGCACGTCGCCCTCGATATTGCCTGGGGCGGCAACTTCTACGGCCTCGTGGAGGCGTCTTCGGTCGGCGTCGTGATGGACGGGGAGCACACCGACAGGGCCGTGGAGGTGGCGCAGCGCATCCGCCGCGCCGTCGACGCGGCCATCGACGTGGTCCACCCGGAATTTCCCGGCGTGCGCGGCTTGACCCACGTGGAATTCTACGGCCCCCCGACCCGCCCGGACGCGGATGTGAAGAACATGGTCATCGTGCCGCCGGGCGGTGTGGACCGCTCGCCCTGCGGTACGGGAACCTCGGCCAAGGTGGCCGTCCTGGTGGCGCGCGGACAGCTGGCGCGGGGCCGGCGCTTTGTGCACGAGAGTGTGACGGGCGCCTGCTTTGCGGCCACAGCCCTGGACTCCACCCGGGTAGGTCCCTACACCGGCGTCGTCGTGCGCATCCGCGGCAGTGCCTGGGTTTACGGCGACTCCACATTTGTCGTGGAGTCCGGCGATCCGCTCGCCCGGGGATTCCTGTTGCCCTAGTCCGGTCGAACCGGGAACGGACAGGCTGTGTGCGCAGAGGGCGTGCAAGCCGATCCGAGCAAGAGCGACGAGGCGCTCGGGCCTCGAGAAAGGACGGGACACCGTGCAGGTTCGAAACGTGTTCCACGTGGTGGATCTCCATGCCGGCGGCGAGCCGCTGCGCATTGTGGTGGACGGCTATCCCCCGGTCCCGGGCGCGACCATGCTGGACCGCCGCCAATATGTCCAGGAGCATTGGGACCCATGGCGTCGCCGGATCCTCTGGGAACCGTGGGGGCATCGCGACCTGTATGGCTGTCTGCTCCTGCCGCCCGAGCGTGCCCAAAGCCTCTACGGCCTCTTGTTCATGCACAATGCCGGCTACAGCACCATGTCCGGCCACGCGGTGATTGCCGTGGCCAAGATGCTGGTCGAGACCGGGCGGGTGCCGAGAGACCCTTCGTCCTCCGACGTGGTGATCCCGCTCGACGTGCCGAGCGGGCAGGTGGTCGCCCACGCGGTCCTCGACGCGGGCGGGGTCGATTCGGTCTGGTTTGAGAGCGTGCCCGCCTTCGCCCGGGCTCTGGATGTGGATGTGAACGTGGACGGCGTGCGCATCACGCTGGACGTCGGCTATGGGGGTGCGTTCTACGCGATCGTGCCGGCCGAGTCCCTGGGGCTGTCTCTCACGCCGGGTGGCGTGCCCGCGTTGCGGCAGTGGGCCGCCCGGATCCGTGTCGCGGTGGAGTCCCGCCTGTCGCTTGAGGTTCCCGGCGCACCCCGCATCGCCGGACTTCACGGCACCCTCTTCACCGAAGAGCCGCGCGGCTCGGACCACGCCGGCCGCCAGACGACAGTCTTTGCGGACGGCCAGGTGGATCGCTCACCCGGCGGCAGCGGCATCACCGCCCGGCTGGCTATTCTGGCCGCGCGGGGCCGCTGGGCCGTCGGGGTCGACTTCCCGGTGGAAGGTCTGCTCGACACCGTCTTCACGGGCCGGATCCTGGGGCCGGGCCCGGATCTCGGCCCCTACCCGACCGTGCGCACCACGGTGTCCGGACGCGCCCACATCATCGCGTTTCGCCGATTCTTTGAGGATCCGAACGACCCGGTGGCCCCGTTCCTCATCCGCTGACAGGACGCCCGACGCGGATTCAATAGGTTTGCCAATCCTTGGGCAGCCCCGTCAGGCGCTCCGCTCCGGTCTCGGTGACCACGAGGGTATCCTCCAGGCGGACTCCGCCCACGCCGGGAACGTAAATGCCGGGCTCGACCGTGAGCGTCATGCCGGGCGCAAGGCGCCAGGCGGGAGCGGGCAGAGCCGACGCAAACGGGTTCTCGTGGACCTGAAGACCCACCCCGTGCCCGGTGCCGTGACCGAAATAGTCGCCGTAGCCGGCCCGGGCAATCACCTCGCGACACGCCGCATCGACTTCGTGCGTCATGGTCCCGGGAGCCACGCGACTGATGCCCGCCTGCTGCGCCTCCTGCACGATGCGGAACATCTCGCGAAGTTTAGGGGCCGGTTGGCCCAGCGCCACGGTGATCGTCTCATCGGAATGATAGCCGTCCATCATCGCCCCAAAGTCGATGGTGACCAGTTCGCCCGTCTCCATCACTTTGTCCGACGGTTGCCCGTGCGGGAGCGATCCCCGCACCCCGGACACCACAATCGTCGAAAACGCCAGGCGCTCGGCGCCTCCCCGCCTCATGGCCATCTCCAAATCCAGGGCGGCGTCGCGCTCCCGCCGGCCCCGCAGCGTGGGCAGAATCTCCAGCACGGCCCGGTCCGCCGTCTCAGCGGCGCGCCGAATGGCCGCCACCTCCGCCGGGGTCTTGATGAGGCGAAGGTCCTCCACCAATCCGTCCATCGGCTCGAAGGTGGCCGGAATCTCCGCCTCCCACTGCCGGTACATGGCCACGGGAACCTTGTCGGCCTCGTAGCCGACGCGCCGCCACCCATGGCTCCGGACGATGTCGGCCACCGTCGTCGTGTACGGCCGGCCATGCCGCACCACCGTCCACCCGAGCGCCTCCTTCGCCGCTTGTTCCGTGTAGCGAAAGTCCGTCAGCAGATAACAGGCATCGCGTCCCACCAGCAGATAGCCGGACGACCCGGAAAACCCGCTCAGGTAGCGCACATTCACCGAGGGCAGTCCTTCCGGCGCCGCGATGAAAACGGCGTCCCAGCCCCGCTGGCCGATTGCCGTCTGACACTGCGTGAGCGCCCCGTGCATGTCGTCCCTCCCGCTTTAGACTGACACAACTTGTCCAGCGCGCAAGCGCGCCGGATAGCGGCCACGGCCCGCGGTCAGTTATGCTCCAGGGAGGAGGGGAGCCATGGCGCGGCGGGCTTGGACGGACCGCCTGCGGCGGCTTGGGCGCTCCCGCACCAGCCACGATGCCTTCCTGCTGTTTTCGGCCAACAGTGTGAGCCGGCTCCTGGGCTACGTGCGGGAGTTGCTGATGGCGGCGTACTTCGCCACCAGTGCGGAAACCGACGCCTGGCTGATGGCCTCCATCGTCCCCAATTTGCTGATCCAGGCGCTCTCCAGCGCGCTGGACAATGTGCTCATTCCCATGCTGGTGCGCATTCAGGAGGAAGCCGGACGTCTGGCCCAGCGCGAGTTTGCGTCCGAACTCTTCACCTGGCTGACGCTCCTGGGCACCCTGGCCAGCATCCTGCTGGAGGCCGCCATGCCGGTGGTGATCCACCTCTTGGCCCCGGGCTTTCATGGATCGCAGGATCGGCTCACCGTCCAGTTGGCCCGGATCATGATGCCGGTCTTTGTGTTTTGGCTCTGGCGCTCGGTCGCCGTCGGCCTGCTGCAGGCCAACGGGGTGTACGGCCCCACGGGATGGTCTCCCATCGCCCAGAACATCGTGCGCATCGCCGCCCTGGTGCTGCTGGCCAAGACCCTCGGCATCGTGGCCGCGGCCATTGGATTTGCCGTGGGGACGGCCGCGCAATTGACCATCATCGTGCCGGCCCTGATACGGGCGGACCTCCGCATCCGAGTGCGCTGGGTACGGTCCGGTCGGGCCGTCGGTCAGTTCTTTCGGCGAGCCTGGTCCGCCGTGCTGGCCTCGTTGGCCAGCACCGGCGGGCTCATCGTCGACCGCATCCTGGCCTCAACCCTGCCCGTCGGCAATATTGCCGCCCTGAACTTCAGCGCCATCTTGGTGCAAGTCCCCGTGAGCCTTGTGCTGGGCGCCGCCATCACGCCCGTCTTCACCCGTCTGTCGGTGCACCAGGCCCGGGGCGAGGACCGCCAATGGCGTCGGCTGGTCGTGCGCCTCATGCTGGCGGCAGTGGGAGCCATGGCGGTGATCGCCGTGGTGATCGCGCTGGCCAGTCAGCCCCTCATCGAAATCGTCTACCGCCGGGGCGCCTTTCAAGCCCACTCGACCGCCTTGACCGCGGGCATGATGCCGTACTTTGCCGCCGGCCTGCCGGGCACCGCCCTGAATCTTATCGCCCGCAAAGCGCGCTACTCGGAGGGCAATGTGGCGGCCCCCGCACGCTGGGCGGTGGTCCTGGTGGCGTTGAACATCGCCTTCGATCTGCTGTTGATTCGGCCGCTGGGCGGGCGGGGGCTGGCACTCGGCACCAGTCTCGCCACCAACATCTCCGCCCTCGGCATCAGCTGGGGTCTCTGGCGCTCCCACGGGCGGGGCCGCCGGATTCCGACGTGATGGTGCGGCGACGGTGACAGCGGCCGTCAATCTGGCATGATGGGCTGGAGAGCGGGCACCGGATGGACGCGGGGTGCCGCCGTCCCGAGGAGGAATGCCTCATGGAGAATCGTGATCCGTCGTTGCGACGGCGAGATGCCGTGCGCCGCGCGCAAGCGGAGTACGCAGACCGGCACCCCCGCTCGCGGGCGTGTTGGCAGAGGGCGCTCGGCGCGATGCCCGGCGGCGACACGCGCAGCGTCGTCTATCATGCGCCCTTTCCCCTCGCCTTGGTGGAGGGCCACGGCTGCCGCGTGCGCGACGCCGACGGCCACGACTACCTGGACTTTCTCAACAATTTCACGTCCCTGATCCACGGACACGCGCATCCGGCCATCGTCGACGCCGTGGTGGCCCGGATCCGGCAGGGCACCGCCTTGCCCGCCTTGGTCCCCGAACAGGCGGATCTGGCGCGGCTGCTGGTGGATCGCGTGCCCGGGGTGGACCAGGTGCGTTTTTGCAACTCCGGCACCGAGGCCACGTTGTTTGCCGTGCAGACCGCCCGCGCCCACAGCGGGCGGTCCGACATCATCAAGATGGAAGGCGGGTATCATGGCGGTCACGACGTGGCGGCGGTCAGCGTGCACCCCGATCTGGACAAGGCGGGACCGGCCGATCGGCCATTGGCCGTGCCGGAGTCCGCGGGCATCGACCGCCGCGCGGCGGCCGGCGTGCATGTCGTGCCGTTCAATGATGCGGCGGCCTTGGGCCGCACCCTCGACGAGCTGTAGGGACGCATTGCCGCCGTGTTG
Source organism: Clostridiales bacterium (assembly GCA_027318915.1). The sequence continues at coordinate 17,100 of DAHVOH010000044.1, read as the reverse complement.
ATGGAGCCGGTCCTGGGGCAGGCAGGCTACATCCCTCCGGAACCGGGATACCTGGAAGAGGTCCGTCGGCTCTGCACCGAGCGCCAGGTTGTCCTCATCTTCGACGAAGTCCAGACGCTCCGCGTCGGTTACGGCGGCGCGCAGGCCAAATACGGCGTGGTCCCGGATCTGACGGCCCTGGGCAAAATTATCGGCGGCGGATTCCCGGTCGGCGCCTTCGGTGGGCCCAAAGACATTATGCAGGTCTATGACCCGACCCGTTCCGGCTCCATCAAGCACTCCGGCACGTTCAACGGCAATCCCGTCACCATGGCGGGAGGCCGCGTGGCGATGGAGCTGTTGGATGCGGCGGCGCTCCAGCGCCTGGAGACCCTCGCCGAGCGGCTGGAGCAGGGAATCGAGGACGGCATTTGCCGCGCCGACCTGCCGGCCCACGTCACCCGATCGGGGTCGCTGTTGAGCCTCCACTTCACGTCGCCCCCGGTGCATGCGTGGCGCGACACGCTGCGCGAGCCGCCCGGCGCCGGCTGGCTCTTTTACTTCGAACTGCTGCAGCGCGGCATTCACACCGCACCGGGTCGGAGCGCCTTCAATCTCTCCACACCGATGGATGAAGCCATCGTTGACCACGCGCTGGCCGCCATCGGCGATGCGCTTGCCGCCGTAGCGGAAGCCTGGCGGCCATGAGGCACGCGTTCGGCCCCCGGCCTCACCGCCGATACCGGCCCGAACCGGTTCGAACGGGGCGGATGGCGGCTTCACACCATGCGCCGGGGCGCCTCCTCCAATTCCGCCAGCGTGCGCGGCCAGTCTTCGTGCAGGAGACGCGAGAGGGCGCGATCGGCCAGGAGCCGCCCGCCGGTCTGACACGTCGCGCAGTAATTAGCTTCGTTGTCGGCGTAGCGGATGCGCTGCACCGGCGCGCCGCAGACCGGACAGGGCTTTCCGTATTTGCCATGCACGGCCATCTCCGGCCGGAACGCGGTAACGTGTTCGGGGAAGCCGTCGGCCGCCTCGGCCCCGAGGCGCTCGATCCATTCTTGCAGCACCGCTCGTGCGCTCGCCAAGAGCGTGCTCACCTCCGCTCCCGTCATGGCCTCGGTCTGCCGAAACGGCGAAAGCCGCGCGCGATGCAAGATTTCGTCCGAGTAGGCGTTTCCGACACCGTCCACCACATCCGGGTCGGTGAGCGCGCGTTTGAGGGTGCGGTTGCGACGCCGAAGCGTTTCACCGAAGGCCTCCGGGCTCGTGGAGAAAATGTCGACGCCGTCCCGGTGGAACGCCGTGAGGCCCGCGCGTCCGTCGACGAGGTGCAATGACGCCCGGCGCTTGGTGCCCGCCTCCGTTAGGACCAGACTTCCGGTCGGGAAATCCAGCGCCGCCAGCACCCCCCGTCCGCCGATCGCCACGCCCGGCGCCCGCCAGTGCAATCGGCCCGCCACCATCAGGTGTACGATCGCGAAGAGGTCCCCCCCAAATTCGAACACGATGCGCTTGCCGAGCCGCGTCACGTCGACGAGGGTCCGATCCTTGAAGGCGTCAGGGCTGGGCTGCACGGACCGGAGGACAAAAAGGTTGAGCACGCGCAATCGCGCCAGAGGCTGGCCGACCGCAAGAGCCCGAAGACGGTCCACATAGACCGTGACGTCCGGCAGCTCAGGCACATCCATCCCCTCCCTTTAGGACTTGAGCAACAGCGTACCGCATCGCTCCCGCCGCGGACGATCCGCGTCGGCGAGGGAATGGCTCCGGACATCGTCGGGCGCCCACCGGTCGAACGGGCCGTCGGCCGCGTCCCGCGGCTCCGTCAGCGGGCATCTGGCCACGGCGTGCGACGCCCCACCGGCCCGCCCTGCGGCCAACCATCCTCCGCCCCACGCGCTGACGCAGCTGACCCCGTCGGCGCATGACGGCGCGCAGCGCAGCCACTCAGGCTGCGCTGCCGCCGCCACGGGAGATCGCCCGGGACCGGGCCGGGAAGGAGACTTCGGGCGCGCGCCGAATCTTCCGATAGACGAGACTTGTGGCCAAACGAGGAGGGGTTCCATGCGCACGCATCGGGTCGCTCTGCCCGGAGGGGTGGAGGCGGCCGTGGAGGACGCCGGCACGGGACCCGCGGTGCTATTGCTGCATGCCGGCGTCTCCGAACGACACATGTGGGACCCGCAGTGGACCTGGCTTCCCGAATCCCACCGGACGATCCGCTGGGACTGGCGAGGATTTGGGACAACGCCCCACGCCCCAGGCCCCTTCAGCTATGCCGATGATGTACGCGCCATCATGGATGCCCTCGATATTGAGCGGGCCACCCTCATCGGCTGCTCGTTCGGGGGTGCGGCCGCCCTCCAGGTGTCGATTCAGCATCGCTCTCGCGTGGAACGGCTGGTGCTCGTCGCTCCCGGCATACCCGGCTACGAGTGGCCCAATCCGGCGGATGTCGAGCGTTTGTTTGCCGAAGGCGACGAGGCATTCCGCCAAGAAGACATCCCGCACGCTCTGTCCGTTATGGAGAAGGTCTGGCTTGTCGGCCCACGGCGGGACACCACGCAGGTGAATCCCGTCTACCTCGCCCGAGCCCACGACTTGTTGCTGTTGGCCGATCAACCGGACAACGGTGCGGTGTCGCTGGACGAAGCCTGGTCTGCCGTCGACAAGCTCCCCGACATTACGGTTCCGGTTTTGGTCATCGTGGGATTGGAGGATGTGCCGAGCGTCCGCGCGGGCGCTGAATTTCTGGCCGTCGTGCTTCCCGATGCCCGCTATGCCCGGATAGACGATGCGGCGCATCTCCCGAGCCTGGAACAGCCCGCCGTGTTCAACGGCCTGCTCCGTCAGTGGCTGGGGGACACCGCCGGAAGAACCGTGGCGCCAAAGCCATAGCGGTCTTTGCCCGGCGACGACGGCGCGCTTACCAAGTCGACAAAGGGGTGCCCGCATGCAGTTTCGGTTGGAGACCGAGCGGTTGGTTCTTCGCGCGATGCAAGAGGAGGACGTGGACCATCTGCTGCGCATTTTTTCCGATCCCGTGGCGATGCGCCACTATCCGGGCCTGATCGACCCGGCGGGGACCCGTGCCTGGATTCAACGCACCCAAAGCAATTACCGACGGTACGGATTTGGCTTCTGGGTGGTGGAGCGAAAGGCGGACCGCGCGTTTCTGGGACAGTGCGGGATTATTCCGCAAACGGTGGACGGGACCGTGCAACCTGAGGTGGCCTATCTTTTCGTGCGCGACTTCTGGGGACAGGGTTATGCGACCGAAGCGGCCAAGGCGTGTCGTGACTGGGGTTTCGAGCATCTGGACGTCCCGCGCCTGATATCCATCATCAGCCCCGCCAACGTCCCGTCGATTCATGTCGCGGAACGAAACGGCATGAAGGCGGTCTCCACCCTGATGAGGCCAACGGGAATTCTCCATGACGTATATGCCATCACACGGACGGATTGGCTCTTGCTGCGCGAGTCCCGGGCGTAGTGGCTCCCCTCAACGGATCGGCGTAGACCCGGACGCCCGCGGCGAGGCTCTCGGCGGCACCCGTCCGGCGGGATTGCGCCCAGGAACCGAAGCGCCTTCCTCCGCTAGGAACCGACAGATTGTCCAGGCGTCCGCCGCCACTTGACCAGGGCGATCACGGCCCACACCGTCTCGACGACTCCAAACGGCCACGTGTGAGCCAAAAATCCATAGCTGGCCGAGGCCAGACAGGCCAGCGCGAACGCCAGGGTGAACCAGCGTGACCGGGATTCAAGGGCATAGAAGATCATCATGAGGGTGACCACCGTGGCGCCATACGCCGTCAGCACTCGCACACCCCTCCCTGTCACGACCGGTGTCCCAGACGCTCGCGCATCTGAACTCCTGCCATCATAGCGCTGGCCGTGGGCGAGATGCCCTTCCCCCTTGCTAAGTTAGGCTGAATCCACGTCCTGATCTTTGGGTCCCTTCGTCCGTGGTCTAAAAAAGATGCGGAATCCGTGGCACGTGAATCCCTTTGGTAGGACCGGGTCAGGTTCACCTCCCAGGGCACCTTGCGGCGACCGGTCGGCCCGGACGGGCACGTGGTGGCCGCCCGAGCCGCCTGGCCCAGTGCTCGGCCAATACCGCCAGGTCCCTGTGACCGACGATCTCCACCGTACCCACGCAGCGCAGGCCGCAATGGCACCGGGCATCGAACGCCGACACGCTCGGTGCCCACCGATCCCTCGCATCCGAACGTGGGCCACGTGTCACGGCAAGACAATTAGAGGGGCCGACTTTCATCGAGGATGCGCACGGCGTGTCCCGAGGGATCTTCGAACACCGCCCAGCGTCCCCCCGGAATGTCGACGGGCTCCCGGCTGAACCGGAACTCCCCCCGACGCTCCTGCCAAAACGCGTCCACACTGTCCACAAGAAAGACGGGTCCCGGTCCGCCGGCCCGTTCGTCCTCATCGAGGTCAATCATCAGCCGAACGTCCGTGCCGGGCAATTTGAGACCGACCGTACTGTCCCCTTCTCGCCACGCGATCTCGAAACCCAACTGCTCATGGTAAAACCTCAGGGCCGCGTCCAGGTCTTTCACGGGGCAGTACACGAATGCCAGGTGCATCGGAAAACCTCCTTGCCGTAACCCGATTATGCATAGCGTATCGTGCTTGTGTTTGGACGTCAAGAGCGGTAGCGTCGAACCATGAACGCGTGGATTCCGGTGGCGGGCACACCGCGCGCCCGACTGGTGGAGCAGGCGATGGTGCAATTCGGGCGGCGAGGCTATGAGAATGTCGCCGTCGCAGAGGTGGCGCGCGCCGCCGGGGTCACGACCGGGGCCCTGTACCACCACTTCGGGTCCAAGGCCGGCCTCTACGATCTGGTGCGGACCGAGGTGGAACGCCGCGTGCGCGACCACATGGACGGAGCCGGCGCGGTTCCGGGGTCCTCGCTCCAAGATGTCCTGCGCGTGGGGTTTGAGGCGGCCTGGACGCTGGAGGCGGCGCGCATGCTGGCCGAATCGCCGCCCGTTGACCGGTCGGATCGGCTGGCCGACTTTATCATCCGGCGGGGAGACCGCCTGCATCCCGGCCTCGGCCCCATCCTGGTGGGTGCGTGGCAAGCCGCCCTGGCCGAGTCGGTGCGCGATGGGGCCCAGGAACCCGCCCGCTCGGCCCTGGTGGCGTTGCTGCGCGGCATCGAGCCAGAGACCCAGGGCGGATGACAAAACGCGCCACCGTCGCGCCAACCGGATAAGGGAGCCGGCGACGATGCGTCGACGGATGGCACCCGCCTGGGTGGACCGATCCACCCGGGCGTCCGGGGCCATTGTCTTCTCGGCCCACGGCAGAGGCCCGTCGATCGCCGGCTGCTCGAGACAACCGGGCTGGCGTCACACCCGATCGGCCGGCGGCACGCATGTTTGATCCTGACGGCCACGGTGCCGCCCGGGCGCATAAACGGCGCGCGTCCGCCCCACACTCCTGGAGGACCCGCCAAAAGGGGGATGGGCGACATGAGCATGCCCTGGGCCGATCTGGGAACGGCGGCGTGGCGCACCGCCGTCCTGTGGGGCGTGGCCCTGCTGGTGTTTCGCCTGATGGGCAAACGCACCTTGGGCAAAATGGGCGCCTTTGACATCGCCGTGATCATCATGCTCGGCGAAGCCGTGGCCATCGGCATGGAGGACACCAAGATCCCTCTCGTGGAGCCTATCGCCATCGTCGTCGTCCTGGGGTTGCTCCAGTGGCTGCTGACATTCTTCAACGTGCGTTCCAAGGCGCTGGAGCGCTTGACCCAGGGCGCATCCACCCTCGTGGTCCAAAACGGCCAGGTCCAACAACCCGCCATGACGCGCGAGCGGCTCTCGCTGGCGGACCTGGAGATGGAGCTGCGCCAACAAGGCACCCCATCGGTCGAGGACGTGCAGGCCGCCTACTTGGAACCCACGGGCAAGGTCAGCGTCATCACCAAATCCGCCTCATCGGGGTAAACGATGCGGTCGAGAGGGCTGGCCCGTCGGCCTGGCCACACCCGGGGAGGGACAGGCCGTCCGGCCGTCGCGGGCCGGACCCTTCTCCCGGTCACGGCTGCGGCCCGAACCCTGTCTTTCGCCGAGACAGGGCACGTGGGATAGCGGCATCATGACCGGAGGCCCAACAGAGCGGCGGGCCACCCGTCTATCCCCGCCGCAAAGAGCACCACGCTCAATTCGCCGGGCGCCCGCCGAGGCCCTGGCCGTCGATGCGTCCGGGCAATGACCGGAGCGTGGCGCCGCCGAGGCCCGGATGGTAGGGGACAGGGGCGAGCGGACCGGTGACCACGGGTTGGTCCCCCGTGTTGGCCCCACCCGATGAGCGGCGCCGGGACCAGGCGCTCACCCCACCGGGCCGTCGCCATCACCGACGGCGCCACGACGCCGAGGGACATCCTCGCAGAGCGCGGTCAGCCCAATCTCTCGGGAAGCGTCGCGCCGCCGGCCCTTTCATGGCGAAGCAGCCACGCCTTCTTCTCAATGCCGCTGCCGTATCCGGTCAGCGCGCCATTGTGACCGATGACGCGGTGACAGGGAATGATGATCGATATCGGGTTTCGGCCATTGGCGAGACCCACGGCACGCGACGCCCGAGAATTTCCCACCAGGGCCGCCAGGCCCCCGTAGCTCATCGTGTCCCCGTAGGGAATCGCGCGCAGCACGGTCCATACGCGCCGCTGAAATTCCGTGCCGGCGGGCGCGAGCGGCAACGAAAAACTGCACCGATCGCCGGCGAAATACGCCTCCAGCTGCTCCCTTACCGGATCGAACCACCGGTCATCCTGCCGCCAGCTTGGATCGACCTTGGGCGCGTGTCGACTGCCCTCAAGATAAAGGCCGGTCAGGGCGTCGCCGTTCGACACCAACAAGATGGGTCCGAGCGGACTGGCCATCCAGGTATGCAGCGTCGGCAGGAGCCGCGCCGCGTCCGCCGATGGGCCGGAGCCAAGACCGTTCGCCCCGGAGCCGTCCTGTGCCATCCCCACACCTCCTGGCATCAGCATCCGAAAGAGGGAGCCCCGCGTTGGTGCGCCATCCATTGCTGGGTCGCGACTATCCGGACGGCGGCTTTGTTGCCGTCCGAGCCAGCTCTGCCCAGAGCTGTATGACCGCATATCCTCGAAACGGCCGCCACGGCTCGCTCAGGCGCTCAATTTCACGGGCGGTGAAAGGTCGCCCCGCCAACCGCTCCAGGCTTTGCCTCACACCCAGATCCGATGCGAGGAAGGCGTCCGGATCCCCCAGCGCGCGCAGCGCCACATAAGCGCGCGTCCACGGCCCAATCCCAAAGAGGCGCTCCAGCGCCCGACCGATCCGGTCGGGATCTCCGCCGCGATGAAGCGGCGGCACATCGCCCGCTTGGCGGGCGGCGGCAAACCCATACACCGTCCGCCGTCGAGACGCCACAAGCGCCATCCCCGGCAGGTCCGGCCCCCCCGCCACAATCTGCTCCGGGGTGGGAAACGCGAAACGGAGAGTGCCCACGGGATGGCTGAGCGGCGTGCCCAGCTCGGCCACCAGCCGCGCGGTGTGGGTGCGCGCGGCCGACACCGAAACCTGCTGGCCGAGAATGGCTCGGATCGCCATCTCATCCCCGTTCACATGGCCGGGGACGCGCCGACCCGGATTCTTCTCGACAATCGGGCCCAGCAGAGGATCGCGCCGGAGCGTCGATAGCACAGCGGAGGGGTTGGCGTCCAGGTCCAGCGAACCGCGCACGGTCTGGACCGCCTCGCCAAGGTCCTCCACGGATTCCAGGCGGAGGGTCAGGAGCACCGGCGCACCCTCCGTCGCCGGACTTTTCACCTCGAAGAGGCCAAACCCGTGACACAGCCGCAGCACTCGGCGAAACCAGCGGCCTGACTCGTCTCCTTCTTCGAGTCCCGGCACCGCTCTCCGAGCCCAAAAGCGAAGCGTCGCCGGTGGATCAAACGCACCGGAATAAGACATCTCAAGATTGAGCGCCGGCCCCCAGGCCAAGAGCGGCTCGTCCGAGCCGGCGCCTTGCGACAGGGCGCGAAAGCGGCTCGGCGTGAGGGCGAAAGACCGCGCGGTGTCCTCTTCCAGCGCGCGCAGCGACGGATAGCCGGTCTTGAGCGCCACCTCGGTCACGGACAGACGCGACGACCGGAGGAGGCGCGACGCCAAGTGAAGGCGGGCAAACCGGATGACCGTGTGAGGCGTCAATCCCACCTGCGCACCGACCAGCCGCTGAAGATGTCGGGGGCTCCACCCGATCCGAGCGGCCATGTCGCCCACGCGATCCACGGTGTCCGACGACTCGCCCGTCCGCGCGGCCCCCGGGAGCAGCAGCCCGACCGTGTCGCCACCCGGGCGGATGCCGCCGCTGCCGTCGGACTGCTGCCACTCCTCGGGCCGACAGCGCCGGCAGGGACGAAACCCTGCGGCTTCAGCCTCTTGGGCGGTACGATAGAACCGCACATTCTCCGGACGCGGAGACCGAGAGCGGCAGCTCGGGCGGCAATACACACCGGTGGTCATGACAGCCACGAAAAACCGGCCGTCGAATCGCGCGTCCCGACTTCGGACCGCCGCGTAGCACACCTGCGGGTCGAGGGCCATGACGTTCATGCGAGAACAGTATCACGGCTCCTCGCGCCCTGCGCGCGGATTTCGGACAAGGCAGTGCCATGGCGCCCCGAGCGCGCACGCAACCGCCCCAGCCGGGCTCGGCGCGTCCTCGGCGTCATTCCGACGGAAATCCGGCCTCCTCGGACAGAAAGTCTTGAATCGCGGCGTACAGGCGGCGTTGATTGGTCAAGCGCACGGCGCCGTGTCCCTCGTCATCGAGCGGAAACAATCGGTGGGGAATCCCGCGCGCTTGCAGGGCGCCGGCCACTTGCTCCGCCTCCGCGTAAGGCACGCGCGGGTCATTGCGGCCATGGCCCACGAACAGGGGAGCGCGCAGGCGGTCGATGCGGTGGATCGGCGACAGCGCTCGCAGCACGTCGCGGTCCCCCTCCAGCGATCCATACTCCGCTTCACGCAGCCCTCGGCGCCACGGGCTGGTCTTTTCCAAAAATGTCTCGAGATTGACAATGCCCACCAACTCCACACCGGCTCGAAACAGCTCAGGAAACCACGTCAGTCCGGCCATCACCATGTAGCCGCCGTAGGATCCGCCGTACACCACCACCCGGTCGGCGTCGACGTCCGGTTGTGATCGGGTCCAGCGTGCCACGGCCGCCAGATCCGCAATCGCATCGCCTCGTCGGCCCACGTCGTCAAGATGCCCGTAGGTCTTCCCATAGCCCGTACTGCCGCGCACATTGGGCGCCACCACAACGATCCCCAGAGAGACCCAATACTGATAGAGGGCGGAGAAGATGGGCCGCGCCTGAGCTTCGGGACCCCCGTGAACCACCACGAGGGCAGGAAACGGCCCGTCGCCCCTGGGCCGATAGCACCACGCCGGCACCTGGAGGCCGTCAAAGCTCTCAATCGACACCCGGTCCGGGGTCACCAGGTCGCCGGCGCCAAGGCCTGCTCGGTACGAGCGAGTCACGGCGGCGACAGACGGCAGGTCCCTCATGTCCATCCGGTAGACGTCCATGGGGTGGTCCGGCCCGCTGACGTCAAAGACAAGCCACCGTCCGTCGGGACTGAACCGCATCGAGGAGATCACCCCCGGCGGTGTTTCCACCACGCGATCCCGGACCGGATTGCCCTCCCGCACGTGCAGTTCGCTCCAGCCGTCCCGGTTGACCACATACGCCACGCCGTTGGCCGGGCCCACCGCCAAAGCCTCCACGTCTCCTCCCGCCTCCGCCAGCACCTCCACCTGCTCGGGTTCACGAATCGCCACCAGTCGGGCAAACTCATGCCGCAGGTCGGAGGCGGCGAGCACCGACGAGCCCTGAATCTTGACAGCGGCATACATGGCGGGTTCGTCGGGGGTGAGACGGGTGAGATGGCCCCCGGCGCCATGGAGGTCCAGCCGATACAATCGATGGTGAGAGGGGCTCACCATCTCCACCAGCAGAACGGATCCGTCTGGAAAAACGCCCGGGGCCGTCCATACACCGCTCGGGAAACCGCCGTCAATCGGGATGCGCTCCAGCGCGCGGCCGTCCAAGTGGCCGAGATACACGTCAAAGTCGCGGCCATTGCGCCGGTTGGCCGTCACCACGAACCGTTCCCCGTCGGGAAAGAACGCGCCAAATAGGTGAATGAAATCGGGGTCTTGCGTCAGTGGCCGACGGTGCCGGGATCCCAGATGCACGGCAACCAACTGATGCCGTTCCGTCCCCCCCTCGTCCTGGGTCAGCACCACCCATGGCCCGGTGGGAGACACGTCAAGCCGACTGGTCCTGACATCATCCAAAAGCAGTGGCTCCGGGCCGGTCGCGGACCCATCCCAAACCCAGGGGGTCGGCACACCGAGAAGATTGCTGATGTAGACAATTCGGCCGTCGCGCGTGACATGGGCGTCGTACGCCATCCGGACCGACAGATACCGATCCAGCCGTTCAAATCGCGCCAAGTGTGGTCCCCCGCTCTCGTTGTCACCAGAATCGGGCCCGTCGCGCGTGCGTTTTCACCCACCCGGGGCCCGTCGGATTACGGTTTCGCGGCGGACTCGCCACGTCCCTGCGCCCCCCTCGATGAGTGCCGCCCCCGTCTGCGCCCCGGCGCCCTTCGGCGGGGGTGCCGTCTCGTCGCACAGCGCCATCCGGACCGCGCGGTATCATCGCGTCCATCCGCCCAACATCGTCCCGACCCGAAAGACGCGGTGCTCCCAGGCCGTCCGACGGCCTGGGAGCAGTGGCCGACTACGGGCGAGACGAGCCGCCGCGCGTCGATAAAATCCGGTCCCGGCCCAGCACCCTCCAGCGCGCCCGCACGCCGCGCCCTATCCTCCGTCGCCCGCCGCCAAACGGGCCAGGATTTCCACCGACGCCGCCGCCTCGCGCAGCGACGGCTCCTCGGCCCTCCTGTCTCGGAACAGCATCAACGGTTCCGATCCCGCCACAAATCCGCGTGCGGCCTCCGCGAGCGCGTGGCCCATGGCGGACGTCGCCGCCGACTCCCACCCGAACACCGCTTGGACGGCAAGCAGACCACGGAGCAGGACCGCATTGAACCATGGCGTCGGCGGAAGATGCCCCTGGTCATCCAGAAATCGGGAGACCCCGTCCAGAGCCCGTCTGACGTCATGTTCCACGTCAAAGCCTCCCATGGTGTGAAGGATCGCCATCGCCTGCAGCGGCGTCCCGGAATTGTACGTGTAGAACGCACGGTCGATCCTCCCGTCGGCACCCTCGCGATGGTCCCAGTATCGTCCGTCCGGGGCCTGCATGGCCCTCAGCCAAGCCAGCATCGCCGCGAGCGGCTCGCGCCGCACGTCGGGAACCGCCGCCAGGGCCAGGCTGGCGCCCAGCACCAGCGCCGGTCCCGTCGAGCACACGTGCAGGGAGGACTTCGGCCGTTCCTTCCAAAAGACGCCGCCGGACCGACGGTCAAAACCCTCAAGCACAAAGCGGTACGCGTTCTCGGCCGCAAGCCGCCACTCCGCAAAACCGGCGCTGAGGTCCAGGGCGGCGAGTCCCACCCAGGCATTGTCGTCGTAAAAGGCATCGCCGGGAAAGCGGTCGCTGCCCCGGGCCGTACTCGACAGACCCCGCCGCAGGGGTCGCCGGTAAGTCGCCAGGGTTTGGGTCAAAAGCGGCAGATCGCCCGCGACCAGAGTCTGCCCGCCGGGCACGGCGCAGACCGCCCCGGCCGCTGCCAGCACGGCTCCGAATCCCCACAGGTAGGCAAGCCGGGGCGCGGCCGATCGATCGCGCCGAGCACTGTAAAACCTCGGGAGGGGGTCCCCCCCGTACGTGTGGATCAATCGCCTCCAGGCGGGCTCGACCATCTTGCGGAAGTCCTTGTCCATCCCCATGCTCCTTGGTTGTGTCGTAGCACACTCCGCCGATGGGGATCCACTCAAGAAGGACCTTTCTGCCGGTCAGGGGCTCTCTCCGCGATCGGGTCGGACCCCCGCACCGGGGTGGTGGCTCGACGCCACGGCACGCCCGGGCCAAGGGGGCGAGACCGGCCTGCCGCCGTGAAGGCTTCGGCGCCATCATGCACGCCGGCCGCGATCGCGCCGGCCCAAGGTTCCCATATCCGGCTTAATCCTGACGCCAACCATCCCATCTCACCGTTTTTCCACCGGGCGAAACCGCTTAGCATGAGGCGCGAGGTGATGGTCATGAGAACGCATGTGGCCCTGTCGGTCGGAAATCTGCATGAGGCGGTCCGCTTCTACGAAGCGCTTCTCCAGCAGGCTCCCAGTCGACGGTTCCCGCAGTACGTCCAGTTCCTGACACCGACGCTGAATCTGGCCCTGAGCGCCCACCCATCGGCTGAGGCCGTCGGCCCGGAGCGCAACCATTTCGGGCTTGAGGTGGAAAGCGCGGAGGCCGTCACGGCCGCCGCCGCGCGCCTGGTCGCGGCGGCGCTGCCCTCCGCCGTCGAGGTGTCCACCTTCTGTTGCCATTCGCTTCAGGACAAAGTCTGGACGCAGGATCCGGACGGACGCCGCTGGGAGATCTTTCACGTGGCCCGCCGGGACGAGGCGGGGCCGGTCTCCGCCGGAGCCGCCTACTGTTAGGATGGTCATGGGGGTTTGGCCCTGGCCGCCCGCCGCGGCCGACGCCGGGACCGTCCGGACGGGGAGGGAACGCTGATGGAGAATCGGGGAGTCACCCCGAAAATTGAGATTTTCTGGTCCCGTTATGTGCGCTTGGCCATGCGCGCGCGCGAGCACTCCCCGGGGATCGACGAGCCGGTCTCTCTGCAGGTCACGCTGGGGGCCCTGGCCGATCTGTGGGCCTGCTCGCCGCGGGCCGCTCGGGAGACGCTCGCCCGCCTGCAGGCGCTGGGGCTGTTGGAATGGAGGCCGTCGGCGGGGCGCGGACACCGATCCTCCCTGCTCGTGGCGGTGCACCCCGTATGGATCTATGCCCGGCGCGCTCAACGCGCCGAGGCGGGTCAACAGTGGGCGGAGGCCGCCTTCTGGTACCAGGAGATTTTAAATGACTGCCCGTGCGTGCCTGATGTCCCCACGCGGCTTGCCGCCGTCCGCCAGCAGTTGGGGCTGCCCCCCATGAGCGATCGACCGTGCTGTGCGTCCTAAACCCCCGGCCACCGGCTGTGGGCGGTGCTGATCGGGCCGCCCAGCGGCGCCTTGTCTTGGGCATCCGCCCAAAAGCGCACCGGCGCATGCCGGCAGACGAGGAAACAGCCATGACCGGTTGCCCCCCGACTCCCCGTTGACTACGATGACCCCGAAGAAAGGGGCGTCGCCGTGGAATTCAGCATCGCGGCCGAGGTGTTCACCATGTTTCCGGGAATCACCCTGGCCGTGGCTGTCGGGACGGGCATCCGGCCCGAACTCCGTGCCGACCAGGTCGCCCACCAGTGGCGGGCGGCCTGGGAGACGGCCGGCCGGGCGGCGCTGGTCTGGCCCAATCCTCAAAGCCATCCGCGGGTAAAGCCGTGGCGAGACGCATTCCGCGCGATGGGGGTGTCGCCTCGGGATTATCCAAGCTCCATCGAAGCCATGCTGCGGCGGGCCATGAAAGGCTCGACGGCGTTTTCCGTCATGCCGCTGGTCGACTTCTACAACACCGTGTCCCTCACGCACATCGTTCCCGTGGGCGGATTCGACCTCGATCGCGTCCACCGGGGCGTAGCCCTTCGGCGGACACGATCCGGCGACCATTACCGGGCCCTGGATCAGGAAGAAGCGATCGGCGTCCCCCCCGGCGAGGTGGCCTACGCCGACGGTTCCACGATTCTCACCCGCCACTTCGTGTGGCGTCAGGCGAGCGAAGGCCTCATTCGGCCCACCACGCGAAACGTCTTTCTCGTGTCCGAGGTGCTGGGTCCCGTCGGCCGCCACGTGGCCCACGAGGTGCTCCGGGATTTGAGCGACGGCCTCACCACGCTATTCGAAGCCGAGACGGCCACCTTCATTCTTGACGCCGAACATGTCCGCGCATCATGGTGACGCCGCCGCGTCCGCAGGTTGGCCGCCCGGCTCCGCGCTACAAAGCCAGCGTCACCCGGTACAGCGAGGTTCGGGCGGTGATGAACAAACTGAGTCCGTGTGGCAGGCGCCCCAACTCGCAATTGGCGGGCACCTCCGGCGTCCGCGCCAGACCCAGCGGATGTCCCCGTCGGTCCACGATCCAGATGCCGCCGGGGCCCGTCACGAACAACTCCCCGGTGGCACCGACCCGGAGCCCGTCGGGAACACCGGGGCCCCACACGGAATCCATGGCCAGAAAGACGCCCCGATCCGCCAGGTGCCCCGACTCCCCGACCTGAAAGTGGCGAAGATGCCGTCGCGCCGTGTCGGCCACGTACAAGATTTCCCCGTCCGGGGAGAAGGCGAGACCATTGGGCATGTCCATGTCATCCACCATCAGCTCCACCTGGCCCGACGGCGCCACTCGGTAGACGCCGCGCACCGGCTGCTCGGGCGGCGCGCGGTAGCCGATTTCGTCATCGTCGATGCCGTAGGTGGGGTCGGTGAACCAGATCGCACCCTCGCGGTCGACGACAATGTCATTGGGGCTGTTCAAGCGCCGGCCCGCATAGTGCGTCGCCACAGGATGAAAGAGACCGTCTCGGTCCAGCCGGCTGACCGACCGCGTGCCATGCTCACAGGCGAGAAGAAACCCCCGCGGATCCCGGGTCAGCCCGTTGGCTTTGTGACTGCTGCGGCGAAACGGCGACACCCGGTCGGTTTGCGCCTCCCAGCGATAGATCGTGTCGGCGGGAATATCCGTAAAATAGAGCGCTTGTTCTTCGGCCACCCAGGCAGGCCCTTCCACGAAGCGAAACCCGCCGGCCAACGGCTCCCACTCGGCTTCGGCCGCCATCACCCGGTACACCCCCGGGTCCCATGCCTCCAACATGCCGTCCGCCCTCCTCTCCGCGGCGTCCTTCCGCCGCACCGGGACGCCGATGTGTTCCCCGTCCATCTTACGGCACTCGGCGTCGGCCACCACGCCCCCATACGCCTCCCCGCCGACGCCGACCCGGACCGGCGCCCTCTCTTTTCCTAAACATTAAAGAGGCTGAAGGCTGGGGCCAGGGCCGCATCGCCGGGGCGGGTGATCACGCCCTCACGTCGGCGGGCATCCCGCCGTCGGGACCGCCTCGTGCGACGTGGCCATCCGGCGGACGGATCTCCGCGGTCCGGCCCGTCCGAAGGCCGCCGTGCACGCCCGGTGCAGAACCGCTTGGTGTTCGCCCATGTTGCCGGGCGGCCAAAACGCCCTGGGGCGGAGGGGCGTGGTCGCGCCGCCGCAGGGGCGAGGGCCCGGCCGGGATGTCTCCCGCCACTCGGTGGCACGAGGACCCGAGAATGGCCCGATGCGTTCGGTGACCGATTCGCCGGCGGCGATCACGGCCCACACCCGGCCACGTTCTGCGCCGTCCCCTCTCCATCGGTCCCCCGGTCGGATCGGCCGATGGGCCCGCGGCGAGGGTCGTTGCGCCGTGGATGGACGGAGGGTGCACGGCTGGACAGCGATTTCGGCTGCCGCAGAGCCGGGGTTGCCCCATCCACCCGTTTCCCGTCGGCGCGGCATCCGTCTGGCCACCCGCGGCTTGGCAGCCGTGGCGCCGACACCCGATAGGATATGTAGGATATGATGGAGGTCCTGGACCGTGCGCTGAGCCGCGCCCGGGCGCCTGGCCCGGCGGTGTGACGGACCGGCTGCCTTCCCGGCAGGCGGTTTTCGGCACCGCCGGCGCAACGCTCCGACGAGAGCGGCAGCCGCCCGGCCATCCGGTCCTCCAGACGTGTTCCTCGGCCTGCAAAACGTTGACGGAAGGAACCCATGACGATGGAAATGCGCCCGTTTGGCCACACAGACATGCGAGTCAGTGCGCTGGGATTCGGCGGCTCGGAAATTGGATCCGAGCGCGACGCGGGGACGGTCCGCACCATGTTGGAGAGTGCGCTCGATGCGGGGCTGAACGTGGTGGACACCGCGGCCTGCTACGGCCTGAGCGAAGAGCTGATTGGAGCCGCCCTCGCGCATCGCCGTCACGATTTCTATATCTTTACCAAGTGCGGGCACGCGTCGGGGCTGGCGACGCCCGACTGGGACGCCGCCACCATCCGCGACAGCCTCGATCGAAGCCTCGCGCGCCTGCAGACCGACTACATCGACTTGATCCAGCTGCACAGCTGCGACGTGGCCACCCTGGATCGCGGCGACGCCGTCGACCAGCTGTTGCGCGCCCAAGAGGCGGGCAAGGTACGCTATGTGGGCTACAGCGGCGACAATGCGGCCGCGCTCCGCGCCGTGGAGAGCGGGCAGTTCGATGCCCTGCAAACCTCCGTCAACATCGCCGACCAATCGGTGTTGGACGCCGTGATCCCTTTGGCCCACACCCGGGGCATGGGGATTATCGCCAAACGCCCCGTCGCCAATGTGGCCTGGCAGCACGAGACGCTCCCGGAAGACGCCTACGGCTTTCCCTACTGGAAAAGGCTCCAGACGCTCCGCTATCCGTTCACCACGGGGCCGGTGGAGGAAGCCGTCGCGACCGCGCTGCGCTTCACCCTGTCGGTCCCCGGAGTCGCCACCGCCATTGTGGGCACGCGCACCGTCGGCCGCTGGCAGCAAAACGCGGCCTACGCGGCGCGGGGTGCGCTGGATCCCGACGTCTACGCGGAAATTCGAGCCCTCTGGAAGGCCGCGGCGGATGCGGACTGGACGGCGGAAACTTAGAGCCTCAGCGAATAGGCGGTGCTGAGCGGATGTCTTAACCTTTCTTGAGGTACACGCTGACCTGCTACGAACTGGACACTCGTCCCCGAAAATCGGGGTGCCAACCACACGCATTAGCCCCGAGGGGAGGGCACCACTTCGATTTATGCGCACCTTGGACCCGGAAGGTATGGCCCCCGTCTGATCCGCGGGGAAGAGCTTATCCCCGTCCCGGTCGACAATCATCTCTTGGATTGTAATCGGCGGAGATTGCCAGAGCGGGTCCTGCTGGTCCGTCTCGTGACAGCTGTTCCTGGGAGCATGCGGAGCATCTCTATGGGCATTAGGTCTTC
>DAHVOH010000043.1 GCA_027318915.1 Clostridiales bacterium | reverse complement strand
GGCGGCGATTGGCCCAGGGTAACGGCCACGGTCTCCAGGCGCCCACGTCGAAAAAGCTGCAGGGAGACGGCGTCACCCGGCTTCCAGTCGGCTCGAATACGGGCCTGCAGGTCGTCGGGGGTGCGGACTCGGATGGTGTCCACGGCGACGATCTCATCGCCGGGATAGAGAAGACCGGCGGCGGGACCGGGGTCGTAGGCGGTGCGGATCTCGATCCGGTCGGCGTCGCGCTTTAATTCGACACCCAGCCAGGCAAAGGGCGGATCGGGAGGGACGTCCTCGTCCTTGGCGCCCTCTTTGCTCTTCTCCTCATCCGTTTTGCGCAGGTCCGGGTTCTTGACGACACGCTTCAGTTCCAGACCGGCGTGGTTCAACGCCTCGGCCAGGGGCAGCTCGTCGACGCCATGGATGTAGCGCGCAAAGAACTCGGCCAGAGAGCCGCCCGCCACCTCCTCGGCGGTGGCTTGGTAGGCCTCTTCGGGGAATCCGACCCCACGCGCCCCATAGCGCTCGAACAGCAGCCGCAGCACATCGTCCAGCGAGCGACGGTTCTCGGTCCGGCGCCGAATCTCCAAGTCCATCAGGAGACCCACCAGCGAGCCTTTGAGATAGTAGGAAATGGAGCGGTTGGGGAAGTCGGCCGTGGGATGGTACAGGGAGATCCAGGTGTCGAAGGAGGCCCGGGACAGGCCGGTGACGAGTCGTCCGGGGAGGCTCTCCAGCGCTTTGATGGAGTCGGCCAGCACCTCGCAGTATTCGGCGACCGTATACAGCCCGGCACGCCGCAGCAGGAGGAAGGCGTAGTAGTCGGTGAAGCCCTCCATCGCCCAGAGCAGGTGCGTGTACACTTCCCGGTTGTAGTCAAACGGTCCCAGCATGTCGGGGTGAATGCGCTTGACGTTCCACAGGTGGAAGTACTCGTGCGCAAACAAGCCCAGCACGCGGCGGTATCGCTTCCACGGCTTGAACGCGGTGCGCGCCGTTTGGCAGGTGGTGGAGTTCAGATGCTCCAGTCCTCCGCCGGCATCGGCCACGTGGAGGATGAAGGTGTAATGCTCGTACGGCAGGCCGCCGAAAAGCGCGGCGCCCGCCTCCACGATCTTGCGCGTGTCGGCCACCAGCTGCTCGGGCTCCTCATTGCCGTAGCCCCAGATGGCAATCTCGTGACGCTTGCCCAAGACCTCGAAGGTGTAGCGGCGGTGGGTCCCCACCTCCACCGGCGAATCGGCCAGGATGTCGTAATCAGGGGCTCGAAAGTGAAACGGTTCGTCATTGACGCGGTCGAGTCCGGTGGAGACGTGCCAACCCATCGGGGCCTGAATGGTGAGGTCAATGGGCACGTCTTTCAGGCCGTCCACCACAAAGAACAGATTGGTGCCGTTCCAGTAGGCGTGGGTGCCGTCCAGGTGGCTGGTGTCCACAGCCAATTGGAAAGCGTACACGCGGTACGTGACCGTGGCCGTGCCGCTCGGGCTGTCGAACCGCCAGATGTTCTTGGCGGTCTTGTCGACAGAGAGTGGCCGTCCCTGTTCGTCCAGGGCCTTGACGTCGAAAATGTGGCGCGAGAAGTCCTGCACTTCGTACGCGCCCGGAGCCCAGACGGGCAGAGCCAGCTCGTGCGGACCGGGGGCCAAACGGGCCAGGGAGAGCGTGATGTTGTAGATGTGTTTGCCGGGATCGGAGCAGTCCACAATATAGCTGATGGTCGGAGTCGCCACTCTGTCACCTCTTTGGGCCGCAAGTTCGGAGGGTCGGCGGCAATCGGTCCCATCGTAGCACGTCCCCCTGGTCCGGCTCCACTCGGGGTTCGACGGCTAGGACAGGGACTGCCACAGCAGCGCGGAGACCTGGTCTAAGGTCTCGATGCCGTACGCTTCCGTGGGGTTGCCCGAGGACAACAGGGCGAGGAGATAGTTTTGACCGTCGCCCTCCACGTGGCCGATGCTGTTGATGTCCCACCCGCCGGGCACCGGCAGCCATCCGTTTTTAAGCGCCACGGTGACGTTGCTCGGCACGCCCCCGGTCACGCCCCATCGTTCCCACCCCACCACGTGTTCCATCAGCCCGGCGGCATACGCCTGCGCTGCGGAGTCCAGCACCGTATTGGGATTGGTCAAAAGATCCAGGAGTCGCACCTGGTCCGCCGCGGTGGTCTCGGTGAGACCCCAGTAGCCGTTCAGGCCGGGATGGGTGGCATTCATGCCGGCTCTCGTCAAAAAGCGGCCGATGCCGACATTGCCGCCCGCCAAGAACCACAGGGTCGTCGCGTCGTCATCGTTGCTCACCTCAATCATGGGAGCCATCAGACTCGTCTCTTCGGCTGTGAGCGGCGTGTGAGTCTGTTCGGCCTGCCAGAGCAACGTGGCCATGATCGTGACCTTGACGATGCTGGCCGTTTCGAACGCGTCGTCCGGGTTGTACACCTCCATGGCGCCGGTGTCCTCATTGAACAGCGCGATAGACACATCGCCTTGCCGCGTCGCCAGATATTGCCGCACCACCGCGGGCACCGGCTGGTCGCCCGCCGGAAGCGGCGGGGGCGCCGATGCGGCCAGCGCGGCATCCAGCGTCGTCATGACCGCCGTGTGTCCGGACAGTTCCAGCGGTGGGATGGAAGCGAGATAGGTGCGGGCCGCCCGGAGCGCGGCGGCCACGGTGCCGGAGACGGCGCTGCCGGGGGGCCAGATCGGCCCGGCGTCGGTCCAGGACAGCCACCGCGTCGGCCACGTCCTGTGGCTCGTGGCCGACCCATCCTCCACTGACGGTGGCCAGACGCGCCAACGCGGCGGTCCACGCCTGACGTTCGGCATTCCAATGCGCCGCCAGCTGGTCCCAAGCCTTGGGAGTGGACGCCCTCTCGATCGCCGTGTCGACTTCTGTGGCGGCGCCCGGCTCCCAGGGAGCCGCCACGTGAGCCCAGGCCTGACCGGCGAGGTGCGCGCGACTTTTCGCGGCGGCATAGGCGGAGGATCGTGCACGTGCAATCTGGTCATCAAGGCGTGTCCAGGCGCCACGGGTCCCCACCGGCCCGAACCAGGCCAGGGGAATCGGCCCGATGCGCTTGGCGTCCAGCCGAGCCAGAGAGCCCTCCAGGGGTTGGAGAAGGTGGACGGGAACACCGGCTGCGGCCAGGTTGCGCAACGATGCGGCGGCGAGGCCGCTCTGCCGCTGGTGCCAACGGGATCCCTGCCAGGCGCCCACAATCAGCGCCAACGTGATCCAAAGGACGATGAGGCCCACCCACAGGAACGGTCGCCGAACGCGGGAAGGTGCCTGCCGGGTTCGGAGCGGAGGCAGCGGAAGTGGGCGCGGAGGTCCCCCATCCATCCGCTCACCCCCCTTGGCTGCTACAGAGAACACGCCACGAAGCGCCGAGAGGTTACGCAGATCCCGAGCGGACAAAGCCGAAGACGCGCTTGGGCAGCCACAAGCCAAGGCTGGGGTCGGGAGGGTCTTTGGCCATGCGGCATCCGGGCGGCCACCGGCACAAGGCGCTTGCGGGGGATCGAACAGGCGGCGACGCGCGGTCCGGACGCCGGGGTGTCAGGGAGTCGCGGCGCCAATCACCGCCAGGGCGTCGGGCAGGACGCGGCAATAGAGCGGGGTGGGCAGCCACAGATCGCCGTCCAGGTCGACGGGCACCGGCGGGCGAGTATCCACGCGCACCTCCTGCACCGAGCGATACCGGGCCTGATGCTCGCGCAACAGTTGCCCGCGCAGGAGCCGCCACGCGACCCGAGCCATGGCCCAAAGGGATGGCGCTCCGAGCCGAAACACCTCCAGGCGATGGTCGTTGGCCTCCGCCTCGGGACGAACCCGGAGCCGCCAGGCGAGATTCGGCCCATTGGCGATGATCAACTGGCGGGTGAGGAAGATTTCGTGCCCGTCGGGGTAGGCGAGATGGACCACGACGGGGTCGGCGGCCCGAAGCGCTTGGCCCAGATGGCGCGGCCAGGCCAACAAGCCCAACTGGCGTTTGGCGTCGGCCGTCAGCAGCTGCACGAGACGGCTGGACACGCCGAGGCTCACGCTGTTGAGAAACGCGCGCTCGGCGCCGTCATGAATGGCCATGCCCACGTCCACCGGGCGAATGGCGCCGGAGGCCAGGACGTGTGCCAGAGCGGCAGGACGCGAGGGAAGGTGAAGTCCGGCGAAGAACGTATTGCCGGTGCCCAGGGGAAGGACGCCGAGGACCGGGCCGGGCTGTCGGACCAGCATGTCCGCGGCTTGAGACAGCGTGCCATCCCCGCCGCCCACAATCAGGCGCCGGATCCCGGCCTCGCGCGCGGCCGCAACCGTCTGGCGAAATTCTTCCGGGGACCCCACCAGCGTATGACGTGTCAGGTTCAACTCGCCGGTTAAACGATCAACCCAAGCCGGGTATTCTCCCGCGCCGCGCGCCGCCGCATTGACCACGAGCCACGTGGGCCAGTCCGGCGCGACGGCAGCTGATTGCAGCACCCCTATGGAATCCCGCCTTTCTGCTTTGTCTATTCGCGCCGGTCGCCCCAATCCCGCTTGTTCCCGTTCGTCTTCCAGAAATTTTGTTGCGACCGGCGCTTATTGACATGTCACAAGACATGACAGATCATGACCACGGGGGTGTCGCGGTGGCCATTGAACTGCGCGGGATTGAGGCTGTGCCGGCCAGTGAGCGGCACGGACGGCCGCAGCAGCTGTTCACCTTGTGGTTTGCCGCCAATCTGGGGTTCCCCGCTTGGTACATCGGGGTGTTGGCCGTGCTGCTAGGACTCGGCCAACCCGACGGCATCCTGGCGGTGGGCGTGGGCACCGTGATTGGCGCCGCGTTGGTGGCCGGGGCGGCCGCCCTGGGCCCGGAGACCGGAGTGGGCTCGCTGCCTCTGTCGGGGCGCGTGTTCGGCCGTCTTGGCGTGAGGGTGCCGGCGTTTTTGAACACGGTATCGTGTCTTGGCTGGTTCGCCGTCAATACCGTGCTGGGCACCGAGGCGCTCGCGCAATTGACCGGCCTCGGATTGATTGGAAGCTTGATGGCGATGACCGCCTTGCAAGTGGGTCTCGCCATCTTCGGGTACGACATGATTCATCGCGTGGAGCGCATTGCCAGCGTCTTGCTGCTGCTCTTGTTTGGCTATATGGCGCTCCGCACGCTGCAAGCGCCGGTCTTGGGAGCCGCCCCGCCCTGGCATCACATCCCCATGGCCATCCTGACGGTGGCCATTTCCGCCTCGTATCTGTTCTCGTGGGGACCCTATGCAGCCGACTACTCCCGCTATCTGCCCGCCGACACGTCGCGGGCGGCGGTGTTCTGGTGGGCGTTTTGGGGATCCTGGCTGAGCACCTGCGGCGTCATGGTGTTGGGAGTGCTGATGGCGGTGCGATTTCATGTCGCCAATCCCATGGGCGAGCTGGCGGCGGCCACCGGGCGCTTGGCGCCGCTGGCCTACTTGGCGGTCATCGTGGGCACCGTGACGGCCAACGTCCTCAACATCTACACCGGCGCCACGTCGGCCTTGACCTTGGGAGTGCGGCTGGACCGCGCTCGCGCGGCCGTGGTGATTGGTCTTTTGGGCGGGCTCTTGACGTGGGGCGGTCTTTATGGGTTTTCGGGGCAGTATGAAAACTTTCTGCTGCTCCTGTCCTACTGGGTGTCGCCTTGGCTGGCCGTCCTGTTCTGGGACGCGACGCGCTTACAGCGCACGGAACGGGACTACGGCATCGGCCTCTGGGCATTTGCGGCGGGTGTGGTGGCGTCGATTCCCTTCATGTCGCAGACGCTGTGGACCGGTTGGGTGGCCCAGGCCTGGGGCGGGGCGGATGTGGCCTACTACGTCGGCTTTATCGTGGCGCTGACGATTTGCTGGTGGTATGGTCGAGCAGAAACCCCAGCCGCAGAAGGGCTGCGCGCCCGCGCTCAATAGCGGCGCGGTCGCGCGCTTCGACCGTGTGCCAATGGATGCCGTCGGTGAGCGTGCTCAAGAGGCTGCCGTGCGCTTTGGCGAGGGTGTCCAGAAATTGGTCCACGTCGCTCCGGGAGTGGAGATCCAGGCCACCCCGGAGTTCGCCGTAGACGGGGTGTTCCACGAGCACATCGACCACCGTGAGTCCCGCATCCACCAGGGCGTAAAGCTCGTCCGCCGTCTCTTCGGGCGCATGGCGCACCATGAACACGGCGCGGAGCCCCTCGGACTGTTGCCAGCGGTACCCCCGCGTGGTGGCCTCAATCGGTGCGCCGGCGGCCCGCAGCACGGCGATGTGATGCACAATGGCCTGTCGCGAAACACCCAGGCGCGCCGCCAGCACCGAGCCGGGCACCGGCTCCGACGCCGTCTCGAGCAGCTCCAGCAACCTCTCGCGCCGCATTGCGCTCACCCATGTGCAGTATACCAAGCGGGCGACCCCTGTTCCCGCTCGACGGTCGCGGCGACGTGACGGAGACGCCGATGCGGATTCGGTCGCCCCTTGGCGCTAAAAGCCATGGCCGACCGGCGAACCGTTCGCTATCATCAGGACAGGTCGCCGGACACATGCGGCACTGGGGAAAAGGGTGGACCGGAGCCATGGCGCGGATCGTGGTGTACGGACTCGGCGATTTGGGGGAAAAGCTGGCCTATGCGCTGGCGTCCTCGTTGGAGGCGCCCCATGTCCTGGTGGTGGCGGGCCGCTCGCCCCCCCAGGTTCAGGATGCGGCCGCCATGGCGATGATGGTGGCGGCGGCCCGCGGGCGCGGCCTTCACGTTCAAGGGCAAGCGTTTCCCCTGACGCCGCTGGCCGAGGCCGCCTTTCGTGACTTGGCCCCCGATGTGGTGGTATTCGCGGCGACGCGCCATACGTGGTGGCGCGTCGCCGAGCTTCCTGAGGGCGCGCGCCGTGCCCTGGCCCGGGCCGGATTCGGCGCCTGGCTGCCCGCGCACGCGGACTTGGCGCTTGACGTGGCGCGCGTTCTGGCCTCACTGCCAACACCGCCCTGGCTGCTTTTGGCACCGTATCCGGACGCCGTGGCCCCGCTGGTGAAGGCGCTCGGCTACCCGCGGGTGGCCGGCTTCGGCAACGTGGACGAGTTGGCCATGGTCGCATCCTTGCGCTACCCCGGCCGCGCCGTGCGCCTCGTGGCACACCACAGTGTGGAGGCCCGCCTGTTTGCCGGTCAAGGCGTTCCGCCCTATCGACTCTGGGTCAATGACCAAGGGGCCTGGACCGAGGGTACGCTCGAGCGTCCGTTTCGCTGGCCCGCCGGCACGCGAAGCCACATCTGGACGGCCGCGTCGGCGGCGCGTCTGGTGGTTCGTCTGCTGGGGGACGGTCTGGCGCCGGTGCATGTGCCGGGTCCCCATGGGCTGGTGGGCGGCTACCCCTGTCAAGTGGGAGACAGACGCCTGCAGCTTGATTTGCCCCCCGCCGTCAGCGCCGAGGAGGCGGCAGAGGTCAACGGCGCCGGACAGCGCGCGGACGGGCTGGAGCGCATCGACCCCGACGGCCGGGTCTGGTTTACGGCTGACTGTCGGACCGCGCTGGCGGAGGCGTTTGGCCTGGAGTGGAGGCATCTGGCGCTGGACGACATGCACGGGGCCGCCGACCAGTTGCTGGCCAAGGTGCACGAAATGGTGCGGGACTAGGGGAGGCCGTTCGGTCGTCCCGCGGCGGTGGCAACCGCCGGTACAAAGGGGGAACGTCGGTGTATGGCTGTTTATGAGACCGAACAATCGCGGCGGTGGTTCGAACGGGCGACGGCCGTGCTGGTGGAGGGCGTGAGTTCGCCCTCACGGGGGCCGTCCAATTTTGGAACGCACCCCGTGTTTCTCCGCCGCGGCCAGGGCGCCCACGTCGAGGACGTGGACGGCAATCGCTATGTGGACCTGATGATGGCCTACGGCGCACTGCTCCTTGGCCATAGCCATCCCGCCATCGCGCAGGCGCTCCGCGAGGCCGCCGATGTGGGCACGCTGTTTGCCGCCGCCTCCGAGGCCGAGGTACTGGTTGCCGAAGCCATCCGGGCGCGTGTGCCCGGCGTCGAGCGGGTGCGGTTTGCCAATACGGGGACCGAGGCGACCATGGCGGCTCTCCGGCTGGCCCGCGGACTGACCGGGCGTCGCCGCTTCATCAAGTTTGAGGGACATTATCACGGGTGGTACGACGACTTCCTGGTCTCCGCCCACCCGCATCCGGTCGCCGATCTGGGACTGGCCAGCGATCCCATCGCCATCCCCGAAAGCTCGGGATTGCCGCATGAGGCGACGGCCCAGGCCATTCTGGTGCCATGGAACGACCTCGAACGACTGGAAGACGCGTTGCGCCGGCATCGCGGCGAGGTGGCCGCCATCATCACCGAGCCGGTGATGGCCAATATGGGGGTGATTCCGCCTCGGGCCGGCTTCTTGGCGGGGATTCAGCAGCTGGCGCGCCAGTATGACTGCTGCTTCATCCTGGACGAGACGGTTACCGGCTTTCGTCTCTCGGAGGGCGGAGCGGCGCGCCGCTATGGGCTCCAGCCGGACATTCTGACGTACGGCAAGGGCTTGGGGGCGGGTCTTCCGGTGGCGGCCATCGCCGGGCCTGCGGCGACGCTCGAGGGATTTCGGTGGGGAGGCGTGCTCCATTACGGGACCCAGAACGCCTCCCTCATCGGGATGATGGTGGCGCGGGCCAATCTGGCCGCGCTCACGCCCGCGGTTTATGCCCATCTGGAAGAGATGGGCGCACAACTGGAGCGGGGGCTCACCGAAGTCTTGGAGCGGCACCAGGAAGTGGGCCGGGTGCAACGCGTGGGAGGCATGCTGCAGGTATTCTTCGGCACGGCCGACCCCATCGCCGACTATCGAGACTTCTGCGGCCGCGTCGATCGTCGGCGCTTCCAGCACTTCGCCTGGGGAATGCTGCGGCGGGGCGTGTATCTGTCGCCGGCGGCCTCGCTCCACTCGGTCTTGTCGGCGGCGCATGCGCCCGCCGACATCGATCAGGTGCTGGAGGCGGCCGACGCGACACTGGCACATATGGGGACGGCACAGGGGGAGGACGGGCGATGACGGCGCGATATCCCGAATTGGTCGGCCGCCGGGTGCTGATCACCGGCGGGGCCAGCGGCATCGGACTGAAAACCGCGGAGCGGTTCTTGCTCGAAGGGGCGGAGGTGGCCATCTTCGATCGAGACGAGGCAGCGCTCGAGGCCATGGCGATCGGGGGGCCGGGCGTGATCCGCCTCCCGGTGGACGTGAGCGACCCCGACGCGGTGAGCGCCGCCTTTGACGCGTTGGATCGCCGCTGGGCCGGGGTGGATGTGCTGGTGGCCAACGCCGGCATCAGCCTCCGCCACCCCTTCTCGGACATCACGCCCGACGAGTGGCGGCGTGTCCTGGGCGTCAATCTGGACGGCGTCTTTTACTGCACCCGGGCCGCCGTCGCGCGCATGCAAAAGCAGGGGGGCGGGCTGGTGCTGATGACCGCCTCCACCAACGGATACCGGGGGCATCCCTTCTATGCGGACTACAATGCCTCCAAGGCCGGCGTGATTCAGCTCATGCGGACGGTGGCCATTGAGTGCGCCCCCACCATCCGGGCCAATGCCGTCTGCCCCGGCTACGTTCTGACGCCGATGCAGGAGCGCGAGTACACGCCCGACATGCTGGCCGCCGTGAACCGGTCGCTGCCGCTCGGCCGACACGCCGATCCGGCGGAAGTGGCGGCGCTGTTCGCGTTTCTGGCGTCGGACGAAGCGCGCTACATCACCGGCCAATGCCTCACCATTGACGGCGGCGAGACCATATGACGCCGCCTGCGGGCAACAACCCGGTCGGCCTCTCCCTGGAAGGCCGCGTGGCGCTTGTCACCGGCGCCGCCGGCGGCATCGGACAGGCGACGGCGCGGTGCCTACGGGAGGCCGGTGCGCGTGTGGCGCTCCTGGACCTGAAGGATCCGGGCGATCTGCCGCGGGAACTTGACCCGTCGGGCGATGCGGCCCTCTTTGTGCGGGCGGATGTGACCGACATGGGGTCGTGTCGAGCGGCCGTCGACGCGGTCCGGGATCGCTGGGGCCGGCTCGATATTCTTTTTAACAACGCGGGTATCATCCGGCGCCGGACCGTGGTGGAGCTGGAGGAGGCGGAGTGGGACCGGGTCATGGCGGTCAACGTGAAGAGTGTCTATATCCTCTCCCATCTGGCCATTCCCCTCATGCGAGCCGGCGGAGGCGGCAGCATCATCAACAGCGGCTCCGGTTGGGGTCTGGTGGGCGGTCCTCGGGCCGCCGCCTACTGCGCGTCCAAGGCGGCGGTGCTGAATTTGACCCGCGCCATGGCCATCGACCACGGCCCCGACAATATTCGGGTCAACGCGGTATGTCCCGGCGACACCGATACGCCCATGCTCCGTCAGGAGGCCCGGGAACTGGGCGAAAACGTGGACGCCTTTCTCCGGAGCGCCGCGGCCCGCCCGCTGGCCCGTCTGGGACAGCCTCTGGACGTGGCGCACGCGGTCTGGTTTCTGGCCAGCGACTGGGCATCATGGGTGACGGGCGCGACGCTGGTGGTGGACGGCGGCGGACTGGCCGGGGGATAAGGCGGGGACCGGGGCTTCCTCGGCGGAGAGGGGGAGGACATGACAGACCAAACCGAGCGGCTCGCGGTGGTGTCCGGCGGCACCTCGGGCATCGGCCTGGCGATTGCCCGGCGGCTGGCACGGGACGGATTTGATTTGGTGGTGCTGGGTCGGGATGAGCGCCGCGGGCGGGAGGCGGCGAGGACGTTGACGGACGAGGGTCGGAAGCGGGCGCAATTTCTGGCGCTGGCCAGCGAGGACTTCGCCGCCTACCCGCAACTGAACGAGGTGCTGGACGGGCGAGCGGTCCACGCGGTGGTGGCCGCGGCCGCCATCGGTTGGCAGACCCACGCGCTGGACACGCCGGTGGATCAGTTTGCCGACGTGCTGGCGGTCAACGTGCTGGGGCCCTTGCATTTGGTCCAGACCCTGGCTCCCAGGTTGGCCGACGGGAGCGCGGTCGTGCTGGTGTCCAGTGACGCCGCCCTGCTGGGCGAGCAGGCCACCGGAGCCTATTCGGTGAGCAAGGCGGCGCTTAATATGCTGGGCCGGATGTTGGCCCTGGATCTGGCACCGCGAGGCGTCCGCGTGAATGTGGTCTGCCCGGGAGACATTGTGCCCGGCATGCGCTACCTGCTCCATCCGGGACAAACGGCCCGCGACCCCCACGAATATCAAACCTGGCCGGTCCCCCCGCGGGGGCGGTTGGGGGAGGCTCGCGACGTGGCCGAAATGGTGTCATTTCTGGTGTCGGACCGGGCCGACTTTTTAGTGGGGTCAATCATCACACTGGATGGGGGATCGCGGGCCGGCGTGCGCGATCCCTCATGAGAGCTCGAGTCGGTGGGGACCGGGCGCCGGCCTTGCCGCGTTCAAGATGATTGATACGCCAAAACGTTTCCGGACCCCGCGGTGCAGGGTGGCGGCGAGGGCGGTGAGGCGCAGGGCGGCCAGACGGCCCCGTGGTCTCGGGGTCAAAGCAGGAGCGGTGGAGCCGAGGCCACACGATAATTGAGCATCCGGCAACCGTACCAGACGACGGGAGAAGGCCGAGTCGGCCATCGAGCGGGCGGCCCGGCTCTGCCCTGACGACCTGTCGCCGCGGGTGCGGATGCGAACACCCCGACCGCCAGGAGGAGAAGGGCCTCCGGAAGCCAGTGATGCGCCTCGCCTACCGCTGGAAACCAGGTCCGCATGCATTCCCGACCCTAATCTCCCCGTTTGGTCACGACGCGGGTCCGGCGACGCCCTCGGTTGGCGGAGAGGGATGGACACCGAGGCGCGGTGGCGCCTGCGCGTGGAACGGATGCGCTCGAACTAAGGTGGGCCGCCGGGCGCCAGGGTCGTCCGACTTTCGGCGGGCAGGGGGCCGGATGCGTGGCCGGCTCGTCGCGCCGTGGAAGACGCAGGTCGGGCGGTGCGCCGCAGGCGCTCGCAGGGATATTGACGCACGCGGACCTCGGGAGAGCCGATAGGCCGTCTGAGGCTTGCCCGGCCCGGATGGTCGCCGCGTACGCCCCGGTGAGCCCCATCAGGGACACGGCTCGGACAACGCGACCGCGCGTGCTGGTAGGACCTCTCGAACACGTCGTGAGGGATTCGGATCCTTTCCCACGGTGGAGGAGACCCGGACGCTCCTCTTGGCGCCCACCAACCGCTTCGACAACCACCAGCGCCTGCCCGGGCGCCGGGAGCTCGCGCGCTCCGGGGCTGGTCGAGACGGCGGCACGTCTTGCGATCGGTATCCCACGATGCGACTGTCCGCGCTGTTGCTGCGGGCCCTCCCTACGTTGGACGGCTCCTCGGTTGGGGGGACCCCCAGGGCGGATGTTCGTGATGGGACGCCAAGCGGGCCGCGAGGCTCTCGCTCCGTGTTGGTCCCCGGTCTCCGGGGGCTTTCGTAAAGTCCGCCCAGGAGGGTCGGGCTCACTCGCGAGGGGTTTCGCCCTGGCACTCAAGCCCGGGCCAAGCATGAGGCGCAACCCAACACAGAAGACGGGCCCGGCTGGACCGTGTCGGTCCCCGCGGTGAATGCCTGCCGGGCCTGTCCTGCGGGACGCGGCGGCGCGCTCGCGGACAATCCCATCAGGGCGCGGCGCCTAACCGTCGGGTCTCACGCATAACATCGGACAGACCAAAATACGGGGGAGGAGACGCCATGATCGTGGTGGCCGAAGATGGGGTGCGTTTGCAGGTGGCGGGCTACGGAGAGGGCTGGCGGCATCTGCTTCTGATTCCTGACTGGCTTTCCTCCAGCACGTTCTTTGAGGGGCTGATCGAGCCTCTGGTGCATCGCGGTGCGCGGGTGGCCGTCTACGACCCGCGCGGCACCGGCCACTCGGATCGCCCTTTGGCCGGATACAGTGTGGTGCGTGAGGCGGAAGACGCCGCACTGGTTTTGGAGGCGTTGACGATGCGCCCGGCATGGGTGGTGGGTCACGGCTACGGCGCGCATGTGGCACTCAAATTGGCTCGGATCCACCCCGAACTCGTCGCCGGGATCCTCCTGCTGATGCCGACATACTCCCTGGGTGCCAATCGGGTGACGCCATGGCGGGATGCGGTCGAAGATGTTCGACGCCTCGCCGATGTCATTGCCAGCTCCAGCGTTGGCCCGCTGGCCCCCGACCGCTTGACGATCCAGGCGCGGGACATGGCCAAGACGACCCGTGCAGCCGGTCTGGCCCGGCTGGACGTTCTTGCGGCGCCATTGGACCTACCGGCCCTGACCGTGCCGGCTAAAGTGTTGGCCGCGGAATTGGACGACTGGACGCCTTTGGGCACGGCGCGGCGCGCGCTGGCGGATTGGGCCCGCATCTTTCACGTTTGGCCGGGCGCCGGTCACTACGGAGTCCTCGAAGATCCCGACCATGCCGTGGATCTCATGCTGGAGACGCTGGATCAAGAGCCGGCTCCCGAATCGCCCGAGACGGCCGAAACAGCCGGTCCGGACGACGGTCCGGCGGGAGAGCGGTCTCTTGGAGACGAGGAGAACGCGAGCGGAGCGGCTGAGGCTATCCGGAGTCCGTGGGGCCCCCCGCTGCGTCAGACGCTGCCTAAGAGCCGATGATGTGCCGGCTGCCCACGCGCGAAGACAGTCGGCCGCCAGCCTGGCCGTCGCGTCCCCAGGCGGGGTGCGGTAGAAAACCCCGGATCGGCGCTCATTTGGGCCCTGGTCCGGGAATGCGCGGGGCGCGACCGGCGCGTCATACCGCTTGCCGCAGGGTCGCGGGCGCATCCTCCCAAGGGACGGGCCTTCCACCAAGGTCAGGCGGCCGCTAGGCCGTCAGCACCTTGGCCCGGGACCTCTCAGCATCCGGACGAGCCGACAGCATCGAGTGCGGTGGCGACCGCCGCTAAGGTTCCCGTCCGACCTCCACCGGACTCCGGGACTGCACCCCACCGAGGAAACCACGGGGCGGCGGGGGAACGACTTCTCAACCCCCATCCGGCCGATCGTCCCACGCCTCGACCGGATCTCGGGCTCTCGTCCTGTCGCCAGGATGCAGAGGGAAAGCTGCATCGGGCGGCCACAGTCCATCTGCCGGGCGCCGCGACGGCCCATGGAGTCGGGCCGGCGGATCCTGCGACGAGTCGGGCGACCGTCTCCTGCCGACGCCGCACGTAGGGCGTTCGAAGCGCGCCGACGCCCGCGGCCCGTCCCCCGTGCCGCTCACACGGTGCGTGCGCGGGTCGCGCCGGCCGGCGACTCTCTTCTCGCCGAGCGCTGCCCGGTGCCGGCCCGCATCCATACGAACGCCGTGCGAAGCCGAACGGACCCCCGGGCGCGTGCAGCCGACCCGTCGCGTCCGGACGGCGCGGCGTGCGACATGGTCCCGCTTCGATGCGACGAGGCGTTTACCGACGATGCCGAGGGACGAGGGCAGTCGCGCCGACGAGCATATCGGCGCTATTGCGCACCGTGAGGGGCCTTGGTTTAATGGGTGCGGATCCTTCGCGAACTTTGTCGTCAATGGAGTAGGTATACAGGGCATGCTTGGTCAAACAGTCGAAGGATCGGCGGCATGGATTCCCTATGCACTGGCACTCGCTTCCATCGTCCTCAGCAGCACGGCGCAGGTATGCCTCAAGTTGGTGATGCGAGGCCGCACCGTGGGCGTCCATCTGCTGGCCGAACCCCTCCTCTATTTTGGTTTCTTTCTCTACGGGGTCAGCGCCGTGCTCTGGCTCGGCGTGCTCGCCAAACTGCCGCTGGTCATCGCCTATCCCTTGGTCAGCTTGAATTTCATTCTGGTCGCCATAGGCGGGGCCTGGATTTTGCATGAGCGGGTGTCTTGGGCCATGATGGGGGGCCTCGTCCTCATCATCGCCGGCATCATCGTGACCGTGCGCCACTAGCGCCCGACTTGGCCACCCGGCGTCGGGATGCCGGGGGTTGAAGCCGTGCGCGGCGACGCGCCGCTCGGGGAGTCGACGGGCGCGGTCCACCCGGTGGAGGTTATGCGATGCACGACTTCCGCGGGGATGAGATGCGCATCCGGAGGGAACCGGTTCCGACGCGAGTAAATTCCATCGCAATTGTTCAGGCCAATGCCGGCGCGGCCTGAGTCGGGGAAGTGAACGCTTTGCGGACGCGTTGGTGGTGGGCGTTGACGGTGCTGGCTCTCTTGGCCGTGGTGCCGTTCACGGAGTACCGGGATCTGTTCCTGACGACCTTTGTGGCCAATCTGGTGGCTTATGGGCACTGGAACGTCTACCAGTATCTCTCGACGCATCCGGCCTATGAGCATATCCACAGCATCATGCCGCCGCTGTACTACTTGGCCTACGGCGGCTATTTGGCGCTTCTCCGCCTTGTCCACCTCGACCCGCTTCCGCAGCGGCCGGTGCCCTTGCTCAGCATCCACCATTTTCTTTACCCGCCGGTGCCGTTTCCCTTGTTTGGCCACCTCTACGGGCCGGCCGTGTGGGCGGGTCTGATTTTGTTGAAACTTCCCTACCTGGCCGTCCTCTTCATCGGCGCCGCCGGTATGGCGCGATTGGCCGGTCGGCTGGGCGTGAACCCGCAGATGGCGCGGTGGTGGTGGATTGCGTCTCCCATCGTGTGGATGGCGTCCTTCATCCAGGGGCAGTTGGACATCGTGCCGGCCGTGGTGACGGTATGGGCGCTGGTGGTGTGGAGTCCCAAAAAACCTTGGGGAACCCTGGCGCTGCTGGGCCTGGCGGCCTGCCTCAAAGACTATGCCTTGATTTTGGTGCCGGTCACGGCCGTGTATCTGGGACGGCCGCACCTCGGTCGCATCGTCGCCTACGCCGCCGTAGGGACGGCGCCGTTTGTGGCTGTGGCGCTGCCCTACCTCGGCCACGCCTTTGTCAGCCGGGCTCTGCTCATGAAGTTTTCCGGCGGATTGCTGAGCGAGGTGCAGCTGTCGGTGCGGCCGGTGCACCTCTGGGCGGTGGCCTACGGCGCCTTGTTGGTGTTGGCATGGTTCGCGGCCCGGCGATCAGAGGATCGCGCCGGGGAGGACCGGGCCGATGACCCGCGCTTCATGCTGCTGGTGCTGTGGGTGTTGACGCTAGGGTCGATCTTTATTCTGGGTTATTGGCTGCCGAACTTCGTCGTCTGGCTGGTGCCCTTCACGACCCTGTTGGCCGTCCGCTCGGGGCGCTACGCCATTGGCTGGGTGCTGGCCAATGAGTTGTTCCTGCTTGATAACTTCCTGACCTATGCGCACAATTTGGACGGGTCCGTCCTGCAGCCGATATTCCACGCGGCGCCCGTCGTGGCACTCAGCACACTGGCCACCGAACGCGGGGTGGATTTCGTGTACACATTGAGTTGGGTGGCGCTGGCTGTCGTGATTGGATGGGCGTGGTGGGAGCGCCAAGATGCGCATCCGACGCCGCCGCCGTGGTCGGGCTTGTGGGCTTCGTGGCTGCTCATGGGCGGCTACTTGGCCATCATGGTGGCCCAGCACGTCTGACCGGATTGCGACCGGCGCGGGCCGGGCCTTCAAGACCTCCGGGGGTCTTGAAGGCCCCCGGGGAGCGAAGATGTGGGGCCGGGTGTTGCCTGCGCCCGGGATGCGGCTGGCGTGGTTGGCGAACGCTGGGGCGGGAGGTCGGAGCGAGCGACTTGATGGCCGCGCACATTCGGCGGAGGATGAGAATGGGAGATGCCGGGCGACGCAGCCAGGCAGCCCACGCGGGCATCGTCTTCGACCGGGGACCGGCGACCGGGTCCCCCAGCGCGTCCGAGGACCCGGCATGGAGGGGACGGCATGATTAACGGCCTCAGGGTGGTGGTGGTGATGCCGGCGTTCAATGCCGAGGCGACCGTGCTGCGCACCATCGCCGAGGTGGATCGTCGCGTGGTGGACCACATCATCCTCGTCGATGATGCGAGCCGGGACCGCACGGCGGTTCTGGCGGCCCAATCCGGCGTGGAGGTGTATGTCCATCCGGAGAACCTGGGGTACGGCGGCAATCAAAAATCCTGCTACCGGCTGGCGCTGGATGGAGGCGCCGATGTCGTGGTGATGCTGCACCCCGATTATCAATACACCCCCAAGCTGGTGACAGCCATGGCGGCCATGATCGCCTACGGCGAGTATGACGTGGTGCTGGCCTCGCGCATTCTGGGCCGGGGCGCCCTGAAGGGCGGCATGCCCCTCTACAAATACATCGCCAACCGGGTGTTGACCCTGAGTGAAAACATTATCCTGGGCCTTAAGCTGTCGGAATACCACACGGGCTATCGCGCGTTCTCGCGCCGCGTGCTGCAGTCTTTGCCGCTCGACAGAAACTCGGACAACTTCGTGTTCGACAACCAGATGATTGTCCAGGCGCATGCGGCGGGATTCCGGATTGGGGAGTTGTCCTGCCCGACGCGCTACGAGCCGGAGTCTTCCTCGATTGGGTTTGCCAAAAGTGTCCGGTACGGATTTGGCGTGTTGAGCACGGCCTGCCAGTTCCGACTGTATCGGTGGGGACTGGGTCATGCCGCCTTTCTGACCGGCATTGCCCCGGCCGGCGGTCCGGTGTCCTCGTCTGTGGCCCCTCCGTCATGAAGGATGTGCGCAGAGGCATGTGGCCTCTTGCGGTCGGTCTGTGCATCCGGCCGAGCCGGGGAAACACGGAGAGGAGCGCCGAGGGGTGAGTGACCCCGTGGGGGGTGACGGTGGCCGCACACAGGCGGTTCTGCACCGCACGCAAGCCTTGTCGCGCCGGCTGGAGGGCGCGCAGGCCGACGGCGCTCGGCGTTTCGTGACGGCCTGCCGCCGGCTCACGGCCGAGAGCCCCGGCGTTTGGCTGGAGGTGGCGGGCGGTGTGGCCGTTTATGCGGGGCCCCACTCGCCGATGAATGGCGCCGTCGGGTTGGGTCTGTCCGGGCCGGTGTCGGCCGACGACGTGGCCCGCCTGCGCGAGTTTTTCCACAGCCGGGGTGAGGCCGCTGTGGTAGAGGTGTCGCCCTTCGCCGATTCCTCGCTTCTGAAGCGCCTGGCTCACGACGGCTTTCGGCTGAACGAGTGCAAAATGCGGTGGCTGGCCGATCCGGACAGCATGGCCAGCGCCGAGCCCGCCCCCGGACCGGTCACGGTGGAGGAATGCGTCGACCGAGACCTGTGGCCGGCCATCGTGGCGCGGGGATTCAACGACGGGCGGCCCCTGGAAGCCTCGGGTCTCGACTTGGCGCGGGGCTTTGCGGCGATGGACGGCGTGGTGCTATTTCTGGGCCGGGTGAATGGAGAGCCGGCAGGTGGGGGAGCGCTGGACGCCGCGTCCGGGATCGCGGCCATGTTCGCAGGCAGTGTGCTGCCGGCCTTTCGGGGTCGCGGCGTGCAGAGCGCGTTGGTGGCAGCCCGTCTCGCTTGGGCCCGGCGACACGATGTCTCATGGGTCACCGTGGAGACGGACCCCGCCAGCATTTCGCAGCGGACGATGGAACGGGCCGGATTCGCGTTGGCCTACACCAAGGCGGTGCTGCGAAGGCCATCTGAGAGAGGGGAGGGGTCGGATGAGTGAGATGGTGGCGGAAGACACGGCCTTGGTAGACGTGATGGAGGCCGGGCGACCCGGACGTACGGGGGCCTACGTCATTGTGGCGGATGGGCTCACGATTGTGGACCCCGGCTCGTCCCGAGGTTTGGGATATTTGGAGGACGGCATCCGTGCCCTCGGCTTTGGATGGAGCGATATTCGCCGCATCGTCGTGACCCATGTCCATCTGGATCATGCGGGCGGTGTCGGGACGCTGGCCGAGCGGGCACCCGATGCCGCGGTCTTTTGTCATCCTCGCGCCGCCCGTCATCTGGCGGACCCGACCCGGCTGTGGGCGGGCGCGCGGGACGTGTACGGTGATCGCATGGAGCGTCTCTGGGGAGACGTGGTGCCGGTACCGGCGTGGCGCATCCATGCCGAGGAAGACGGCGCCCGCCTGGTGGCGGGTACGCATTCCCTGCGTTTTTTCGACAGTCCCGGCCACGCGCGGCATCACGCGACGATTTTGGATGAACGGTCCGGCGCGCTGTTCAGCGGCGATGCCGTCGGAGTGCGGTATACGCCGCCCTACACGGGATGGCCCGGGCCCTACGTGATTCCCACCACCACCCCTTCCGAATTTGATCCGGCGGTCAGTCTGGCGACCTTAGACCGGTTGGAGGCGCTGCGACCCGCCGCCATCCTTCACACCCACTTTGGCGCCAGTGCGCCCGACGAGGCGTTCGCCCGGACGCGCGAAGGCCTCATCGGCTACCGTGAGGCGGCCCTGCGCTTTGGTCCCCAACTCCATGACGCCGTCGGCATGCGGCGGGTGCTGTGGGACTGGCACGCCGAGGATTTGGCCCGGCGGTTTCCCGGCGGCGACGCGGATGTCGAGGTGTTGGCGGACGATCTGGAGCTCAACGCCCTTGGCCTGTGGGGATGGTGGGAGCGATGGACGCGCGATGAGAGCGGGCACGCGACCTAGCTCTATGCCGATGGGGTTGAGGCGGGCCGACCGCCGAACCGGAGCGACGCGCTCGCAGCGATGAGCGGCCACCCCGGCAGACCTTGGCGACCGGCCGTCTTGCCGATGCACGGAGGCCGGCATCTCGTGTCTCGGCTTTCGACCGCGGCGGCGGAACGCCGAGTCCGCAACCAGCCCATGCTGGTCGGAATCCGATCGGTCCCGCATGAGAACCCCGGCGCCGCGGCACCTTGAGCGGGGAGGGCGGACGTGCCGCAACCGTCTTGGACCTATCGCGCGGCGACTTATGTGCAGGTGGTCAAGGCGGCTCTGGCTTCGGCCATCTCCTGGTGGATCGCGTCGTCGCTCTTTCCCGAAGCCCGTCCTTATTTCGCGCCGCTCGCCGCGGTGCTGACGGTGCAAGTGTCCGTGGCCCAATCCCTCGCCCGGGGAGGCCAACGCATCTTGGGCGTGGTCGGGGGCATCGCCGTCAGTCTGCTCTTGGCCCACTATCTGGGCGTCAGCGGATGGTCGGTGGGGGTGCTGCTCTTGGTGGGGATGGCAGGCGCCACCGCCCTGGGTTTTGCCCCGGCCGCCGTGACCCAGGTCGGGATCAGTGCCCTGTTGATCCTGGCCTTGAAGGCGACCCCCGCTTATGCGGCCGCGCGTCTGCTCGATACGATGATCGGTGCCGTTACGGCCATCTTGGTCAACGCCGTGGTCATTCCGCCCGATGCCACTCCGCTGGCGACGGACGAAGCGGAGGGGTTGGCGCGCCGTCTGGCGGAAGAGTTGCGTCGGCTGGACCGCGCTTGCCGGGGCGACGGCTCTTTTGCCCAGGTGCGAGGACGCCTCGGCGCCATCGGAGAGACGGTCGAGCGGGCCAAGGCACGCGTCCGCCTGGCACGGGAGAGTCTATTGTATAGCCCGCTGTTGTCCGGACGGGAGACACGGCTTTGCCGGGTGGAAGAGACCATGCGTCAGCTGGAGCGCATCGCCTCGGAACTTAGGGGCATGGCCCGGAGTCTTGAGCTGTTGAGCCAAGCCGGCGAGGAGGAGATCCTCCATCTCCTGGAGCCGATGGTCGCGGCGCTGGCAGACACGGTCACCGGGTATGCGGCCTTGATTCGCGCCGCCGGTCACGTGCGCCACGGGGACGATGACCTTCCTTCCCGTCTGGAACGGGTCCGCCGACAAGCCCGCCAAGCCTTCTCGTGTTTGCCTCGGACGCGCAGTCCGCTGGCGTTTCGCGAAGCCGGATCCGTTATGGCGGACGCGGCCCGAATGGTCTCCGACCTGGAAGCCTCGGCGACGGCGCTGGATTCGTGGGGCGGAGGCGCTCCGTGATCGACGCGCGTCCGGACGGCGACGTCTAAGACGCCTTCGAACGCCGGCAGGGACGGGATCCCGCCGGATGACGCACGGACGCATTGCTCCGGTTGATGGAGCGGCGCATCCTCATACGCCCGGCTGCAGGTCGGCCCGGGGTCGTGCGGGGTGAGACAAGCGCGGCCGGCGGACTCCCCGTACGATTCCGCCACCGGGATTCCTGCGGGGACGTTGAAGGGATGGAGGAACGGGCAGTGCCCGGCCGGTCGGAGGCGGCCCTCGCCGAGGGTTGCGATTGCGGGGTAGCGAAGAAGGGCGGGGGATGGCGCATCGGCGAGTGAGGGCAAGCGTGCTTGGGTTCGGGCTGTGACCGGCTAGGTGGGTTCGCGGGTGTTGTCCCTTGCGTTTGTCCTTGGCTTGTCGGTGTTCACCGTCGGTCGCGTCCTGTACGGCGGGAGCCGAGGATTCGACCAGCCTTGGGCTTCCTGGCTTCAGCGCGCCCTCTTTAACAGCGACTCGGGATTCTACGACTCTGTCGCCGCGCACGGCTCACGGCTACGCGCACGTGCCATTCAGCACGGCGTTGCAGTACAATTGGGCGTTCTTCCCCTTGTATCCGTGGATCACGCGGGTGGGAGGCGAATGGCTGGGAGCCGCCGC
This sequence comes from Clostridiales bacterium, assembly GCA_027318915.1. The sequence continues at coordinate 6,836 of DAHVOH010000043.1, read as the reverse complement.
CGTCATTCCCGTCGGCTACGCGGTCTCCAGTGTGAGTTTCCTGCTGGCTTTGGTGGTGCTGTGGCATTGGGTACGGAGATACGGGTCGGCTGAGATGGCGCGCATCGCGGTGCTGTTGGCGGCCTTCAACCCGGTCACGCCGTACTTTCTTGCCTATCGGGCCGCCTCGCTCTTTTTCTTTCTGTCCACGCTCAGCCTGTGGGCGCTGAGCTGCCGCCGATGGGCTATGGCCCTCCTCTGGGGGGCGCTCGCGTCACTCACCAGGCCGACCGGCATTCTGCTCGCGATTCCGTATGCGTTTGCCGTCCTGATGGCGGACGGAGTGCCGATGGCTCGCCGCATGGTGCGGCTGCTGGGGGGCCTGGCCTTCGCCACCGGCTTCATTGTCGTGGGGGGGATTGATCGGCAGGTATCGGGCAACGCCGTGGCGTTCCTCAAGTTCCAGGCGGCATGGAATCGGGCCGCCGGATTTCCGTTTGTAGCGGCGTTGCGCTGGCTGCATCATCCCGGACAGGCGTTGGCCGTCCAGGGCGGGTGGGCATTTCCGCTGTTGGCGATTCTCTTTACCGCCGTGGGGGGCCTGTTGGCGCTCTGGATGTTGAAAGACCGCGCGTTGTGGCCCTGGGCCTGGTACCTCGGCCTCGTGATCATTTTGGCCAACAGTTCCAACTCTTTCGAAGGCATTCCGCGTTTCATTGCGGAGTTGCCGCCGGTCTATCTGGGGCTGGCCGCGCTGGCAGAATGGCAGCGATGGCAATACGGGATGCTCATGGGCGTGGTGGGATTGTTTTCCCTGTACGCGGCCCTTTGGGTGCTGGGCGTACAGGCGGTTCAAAGCTGACAGGGCGTTGACGCCCGCACCGAACGCGACCCGCGCGTTGGGTCCATGACCGTTCGGGCACGAACAAACACCGGTCAGCCCATGCGGCGCAGTCCGAAACCTCCCGGGAGGCGGGCCGCCGCCCCCGGGTGGGCAGCGTCTGTGGGACCGGCCCGGAGGATGCCGGAATGCCCCGCGCGTCCCGGTGACGGCGAGACGGCCGGGCCGAATGGGGTTTGCGGATCATCCCCTCGGGACCGGGGCGGGCGGCGCTTCTTCGAGAAGGCGGGCATCCGTCCGGCGCCACGGGCATCTGGAGGGCGGCCGTCTCTGTCGGAGGCGGCCGCCCTTTGCCACCGGACCGCCGGATGGGATTCAGACCCGTCGGTCGCGCGTCAGAAGGCCAGGGCGACGTATTTCCAGTACAGGTATTCGTCCAGCCCCTGGTGGCCGCCCTCGCGGCCCATTCCGGACTCTTTCACGCCGCCGAACGGTGCTTGCACCAGCGTCGGCACCGGCTCATTGGCGCCGACGATGCCGTACTCCAATCCTTCCGCCACCCGGACCACCCGCCCCACATCGCGCGCGAAGAAGTAGGCGGCCAGACCGTAGGGCGTTTGATTGGCCTGCCGGATCGCCTCCTCTTCAGTGTCGAAGGTCCACATCGGCATCAAGGGTCCGAATGTCTCCTCCTCGGCCGCGACGACATTATGCGGTGGGTCCAGAACCAGCGTGGGCGCGTAGAATTGTGCCGACAGCCCCGGCGGGTGCAGGCGCTCTCCGCCCCGCCAGCAGGCGGCCCCCGCGCTGCACGGCATCGTCGACATGCCGCGCCACCTTGTCCACCGCCCGCTCGTCGATCAGCGGGCCGACGTCCACTCCGGCCTCGAGCCCGTCTCCGACCTTGAGGGCGCGCACCCTCTCCGCGAGCATGCGGCTGAAGGGCTCCGCCACACCCCGCTGGACATACAGGCGGTTGGCACAGATGCAGGTCTGTCCCGCGTTTCGGAACTTGGAGGCGATGACGCCGTCTGCGGCCAGCTCCAAATCCGCGTCGTCGAACACCAGGAAGGGCGCATGCCCGCCCAGTTCCAGGGACAGGCGCTTCATGGTGGCGGCCGCTTGGACCATCAATTGCTTGCCCACTTCGGTCGACCCGGTGAAGGAGATCTTGCGAATGCGGCGGTCGGCCAGGAGCCGCTCCCCCACCGGGCCGGCCGGTCCCAGCACCAGGTTGACGACGCCGGCCGGAAAACCCACCTCGGCGAAGATTTGCATGAGCGCGATGGCGGACAGCGGGGTGGCGGAGGCGGGTTTTACAATGACCGGACATCCAGCCGCCAGAGCCGGGCCAATTTTGCGGGTGACCATCGACGAGGGAAAGTTCCACGGCGTGATGGCCACCGCGACCCCCACGGGCTGACGGATGGCAAAAAGCCGCTGGCGCGGCTTGGCGGCCGGCATGGTATCCCCATAGACCCGCCGGCCCTCCTCGGCATTCCACTCCAGATACTCGGCGCTGATGGCAATCTCGCCCCGCGACTCAGCCAGGGGCTTGCCCTGCTCGCGGGTCAACAGCCGCGCGAGTTCCTCCTGACGCTCCCGCATCAGGCGAGCGGCGCGCCACAGGAGACCCGCCCGGTCGCGCGCCGGCCGGGCCGCCCAGCCGGCAAACGCGTCGAACGCTCCTTGGATGGCCTCTTCCAACAAGGCATCGGTCACGGTGGGCACGTCCGCGATAGGGGTTCCGTGCGCGGGATTGTACACCACCATGCGAGGGGCCTCGGTCTCGTCAATGAAGCGACCGTTGATGTAGAGCGGCCAGTGATCCAGATGGGCCATGGCATCCTCCTGTTTCTTCAAAGCGTGCGCCGTCGAGCTTCGACCGCCGGATGGTCCTATTCTACGGCAAGCGAAGCCCTCCCCCATGAATCGGATGTCGCCGGAAAGCCTGCCGATATCAGCGGACCCGTCGCGCCGTCGGCCCGGACCGAACCGCACCGTCATCAAGTCCGCGACCGGCGGGCCGTCCGATTCAGGCCGAACGGACGTTCCCGGGTCCGAGACGTCCGACCGCTCGCCGGTACGCATGCCGCGAGACAAGGCAAGCCGGAGCCGAGAAGGTGGAGGGATTGGCGAGGTTTGGCTTCACCGTTTCGGATGCGCCCTGTATGCTGGGACCGGAGGGTACGGGCATGGTGCGGCGCTTTGGGATTGTGAGCCGGTATCGTGACCATCTGGCGCGCTTTCGGTTCGGATTTTACGAAATCAAAGATGTGGGCGGTGCGTGGCACGACCCCGTGCCCGACACCATCCCCATGGTGAGCTGTTTTGGAGACAATCGAGTGGCCCGCGCCCACCCGGATTGGGTGCAGATGGGTCCGGGGGGCATGCGGGCCACACGCGATGCGCCCTACTTCGACTGGGCGGCGCTGTGTCCCACGCGTCCCGAGGTGCGCACGATGGCGTTGGACTGGTTGGCGAAAAGCCGACCCGGCCCATTGGGGCTCCGGCTGGACGACGTGACCTATGCGCGCGACCACTTTTGCCAGTGCCCGGTGTGCACGGCCGAAGCCGGGCGCCGGGGCGTGAGTTTGGAGCGGCTCCACCAACAGATTCTGGCCGAGTTCGTCGCCTCCGTGCGAGCGCGGATTCCCGGTCCCTGCTACTTCACCTGCTATCCCGACCCGTATCCCGGGCACCTGGAGCGCCGCTACGGTCTTGATCTCGAGGCTCTGGCGCCGCATGTGGACGCTTGGGTGGTGCCGATCTATGACCTGGCCTACAGCACCACGTACTGGCTTGAGGTGCTGGCCAGTGCTTGGCGGGACCGCGTGGCCGGCACGCTTCTGATTGAGCTCTATGGGCTCAAAGTTCCCGAATCGGCGCTGGCGAAAGCCATTCGGGTGGCCTCCGCCTATGCCGACGGCGTGGTGATTGCATACGCGAGCGATCTCGACCAGTTGGTTCGGTTGGCGACGCAGTTTGCTTCCGAGCAAGCGGTGGACCTCACCACCATTTTGTCGAACCCGCTTTAGACCTCACAAGCCTTAGAAAATACCCGCCTAGATTTGGAAGATTTCACAGGGTTTGATTACCGTGGGGATGGCTGTCGAAAGAGGCAATCTCTCGACAGTGACATCAACTACGGAGGCGAACTAGCCATGAAGCCGAGCCATCTTCTGCTCACCAGCTTTGTGGTGGCGTTGTCCCTCGCGTGGACGGTGTCGGGCGTGGCCGAGGCGGCGAATTTCGCCGTCTCGGTCAGCGTCCCGGCCATCACCGAGGCCTACTTCACCACGTTCACGCTGTCTCTTACCAACCCCTCCACCGGCCGCCCCACCGCCGGCTGGGTGGTGCTGCAGAATCTCCCCGCCTCGTCGTCAGACACCGATTACTATGTGGACTATGCCGCCGTTGCCGCCGGCTCCCCACTGCCCCCTTACGGACAGCTCGGTTGGAGCGACTTGGGACCCGGGCAGGCGGGCGCGCCGTTTTTCGTGAACGGGTCGGACACCGTGCAGGTTCTGGCCTATGACAACGAGGCGCAGGGCGACAACGACGGCAACGACCGAGGGCAGCGGCTGGCGGTGGAGGCCGCGTTGTCCAACAGCCCTTTCACCCCCGACGCGTCCATGGCCGTGCCCGTGGTGCCGGCGACGTTGAGCGCCAACCCGGCCTCGCTTGTCGTGGGCGCACCCACAGCCGTGACCTTTTCATTGAAGAGCGCCACAGGGGCGCCGCTGTCCGGCTATTCGGTGCAGCCGGAACAGGGGGCGAGTCCGTCCGGAACGACCGACGCGTCCGGCCAGGTCACCTTGACCCTGGATCCGACCCGGACTGGAACCGTCGCCTTTTGGGCCGAGGACGATGCCGATAACGGCAACAATCTGGCCGGCATTCAATTTGCCGGGGCCTATCCTGTCGCCACCCTGACGGTCGGCGCACCCCCAAGCCCTCCACCGCCCACCCCGCCGCCGACCACGGCGATTCTCGCCCGGGTGGACCTGCCGTATGACGCCCTGGTCGGCCAGGTGCTGGCCTATCGGGAGCAGTGGCGGGTGTATCTCACGGAGCCCACCGCCTTGAGTCCCGAGACCTCCGCTCAACTGGCCGCCGCCCACGTCACACGCGTGGTGGTGCTGGGCGGACCGGCGGCGGTGAGTCCCGCCGTTGTCAGTGCGCTGCAGCATCTCGGCATTCACGTCATGCGGCTCTGGGGCTGGGATCGATACGGGACCGCCGCCGCCGTCGCTCAGTATGAAGGCGATCCGAGCGGGATTGCCGTGGTCACCGGCGGCCTTTCGTATGCCGATCTCCTGAGCGTGGCGGCCATTGCCGGCGCTCGTCAGTGGCCACTGTTCCTGGCCGACGCTCAGGGAATTCCGGGTCCGGAGCAGGCGGCCCTGACCGCCGATCGGGTCAAGATGGCGTATGTCGTCGGATCGGCGGCGACGGTGGACCGAACGGCCCTGGCCCAACTGGCTCGGCTCGGCATCCGCACCGTCCGCATTGCCGGCCCGACGCTGGGTGACCCGTACGGCACCGAGGCGGCGTTGATGCGGGCGTTCCGTCCCCTGTTGAACTGGCGCACGCTCTATGTGGCCAGCGGCACGGGCTTTCTTGACGGCCTCGAGTCCAGTCCCGAGGTGGCCAACGCGCACAGCATGGTGGTACAGGTGCCGGTGACGGGGTCCTTGCCCACGGCGCTGGCCACCGCAATGGCCGCGTTGCGCGGGATCGCGACCCAGGTGACGGTCGCGGGGCCGGCCGGCGACGTGCCGGCCCCAGTGCTGCGGGCCGTCGAGCAGATTCTGGGGCTGTAACCGTATGGCCGACGGAAAACGCGGCGTGGACGTCATTGCCGTCACGACCGCCGATTGGCATCACCCGGTCTGGACCAACAAGCAGCGGTTGGCGTCAGGGCTGGCGCCACGCCACCGGGTGCTGTATGTCGAGTCCGTGGGACTGCGCACGCCGTCTTTGGCCTACCGGGACTGGGCCCGGATGGCACGCCGGCTGGGTCACGCCGTTCGCGGCGTGACCCAGGTGGCGCCCGGGCTCTGGGTGCTGTCGCCGCTTTTGGTGCCACGCTATCAGTCCGGGACCGTCCGGTCGGGCAACGGATGGGCACTGGCCCGTCAGGTGGCACACGCCGCCCGAGCGTTGGGGTTCGAGCGCCCGGTCCTGTGGACGTTTGCCGCCATCGACCCTCGGATCCTGGTGGCGGCCCGGGCTTCCGCCTGCATTCTGCACGTGGTGGACGATCTGGGCGCGGTGCCCGGCGTGTCCCCCCGGGCGTTGGAAACGATGGAGGTCCGGCTTCTGCCTCATGTGGACGTGGTGCTGGCCTCCTCTCGGCCGCTCTTTCGCCGCTGGGCGGGACGCCATCCTAATGTCCGCTATTGGCCCAATGTGGCCGAGGTGGAACGATTTCAACCGGTCGCCCAGGGCCGGGTGGCGCCCGACCCATTGCTGCGGCATCTCCCCCGGCCGCGCGCCTGCTATGTGGGGGCCATAGACGGCTACAAAGTGGATCTGGGTCTGCTGGCGGCCGCGGTGAGACAGCGGCCGGACTGGCACTGGGTGATGGCGGGTCCGGTGGGACTTGGCCATCCGGCGACGCGCCGCCACTTGCCTCGCGCCCCCAATCTGCATTGGCTCGGTCCGGTGCCGGAATCTCGCGTGCCGGCGCTGTTGGCCGGTTGTGACGCGGCACTGCTGCCCCATCGCACCAACGGCTACACGGCGGCCAGCGAGCCCATCAAACTGCGGGAATATCAGGCGGCCGGCCTGCCCATCGTCACCTCCTTGGCCCACTGGGCGGGGGAGCCGGGTGTGATGGCGGCGCCGGATGCCACGGCGTTTGCGCGGGCTCTCGACCAAGCCCGGAGCCTGCACACCGCCGGCTTTCGTTTGGCGCTCAGCGAATATGCGGGGCGCTACGGTTGGGAGCGGCGGATCGCGGAAGCGGAGGCGCTGTTGGATGCGTATTCTGCATCTCGCGCATGACCTG
>DAHVOH010000042.1 GCA_027318915.1 Clostridiales bacterium | reverse complement strand
AGCGGACCGTAGACGATGTACGAGTGACCCGTGATCCAGCCAATGTCGGCCATGCAGAAGTAGACGTCCTCGGGATGGATGTCCTGCACCATCTTCGAGGTCCAGGCGACGTAGGCCAGATAGCCGCCGGTACTGTGCTGAGCGCCCTTGGGGCGGCCGGTCGAGCCGCTGGTGTACATCAGGAACAGGGGGGCGTCGGCCGGCATCGACACCGGATCCACCCGGCGGCCGCGGTGGCGGGGAAGCACCTGGGACACCAGCAGGTCGCGGCCCTCGACGAGCGGCGTGGGGCTGGAATAGCGGCCGGGATAGCGCTCAAACACCAGCACCTTGTCCACCGTCAGTCCTTCCGCCTGGGCCTCCCGACAGGCGACGTCGGCCTTTTCCTTGTGGTCGAGCAGGGTGCCGTTGCGGTAATAGGCGTCCATGGTGATGAGGAGCTTGCTTTCCGAGTCCACGATCCGCTCGGCGCAGGCTTTGCCGCTGAAGCCGGCAAACACCACCGAATGGATGGCGCCGAGGCGGGCGCAGGCCAGCATCGCTACCGGCAGTTCCTTCACCATCGGCATGTGAATGGTCACCCGGTCACCCGCCCGGACGCCCATCTCGTCGCGGAGTACCGAAGCAAACTCGTTGACCCGGACGTAGAGCTCCTGATAGGTCATGTGCTCGATGGGTTCGTTTTCGGGCTCCGGCACAAAATGAATGGCCGTCTTGTTGCGGTGCCGGTCCAGGTGGCGGTCGACGCAGTTGTAGCTCGCGTTTAACCGACCCCCCACAAACCAGCGATAGAAGGGAGGGTGCGAGGTGTCGACGATCTGGTCCCACGGGCGGTCCCAGCTCAGCTCATGGGCGAATTCCTCGTAGTAGGCGGGGAAACGGTCCAGGGTGAAGCGTTCGCGGATGTGCGGATCCGTCATGTTGGCCTGGGCCACGAACGACGCCGGTGGCCGGTAGTAGGCTTCTTCGCCCCAGTGGACGGCAATTTCGGCTTCCGTCACGTTGGATTCCTCGTTGTTCACTAGTTCACGCTCCTCACTCAACCGATGCGAGGGTGGCCGCTCAGCCGCGATCGGCGGCCGGGGTGCCGGCCGGCTATGTGCATAGGTTACCATGGCGTCCGCGGGTGCGCTCTCCGGCGCGCGCTCCGCCCGAAGCGGGACGATGGGACGGTGCCGCTTTCTCCGCCGCAGGGCAGGGATCCTCGGCTTTTGGCGAGAAAAGCTTACCGGGAGGTGGCAGGGTGCAGCCAGCCGAAACACGGACGGGATTGATGACCCCTGCCGCCTGGATGGCCGCCATCGGCCTGGTGGCAGGCAGCTATGATGTCACGGCGATTTCGGTGGTGTTGGTGCATCTTCGGCATCTCTGGCATCTCACGGCCAGCCAGACCGCCAACCTCACCGCCGCGCCGCTGCTCGGGTCGGTGGTGGGCAGCATCGTGGCCGGCGCCTTGGCGGATCGCTTCGGACGCCGGGTCCTCCTGCTGACGGACTTTGCCACGTTCGTGGTGGCCGCGGTGATGGCGGCGCTGGCCCACGGCTACTGGTCGCTGCTCATCTGGCGGGCCATCATGGGTCTTGGTATCGGCGCCGACTTCGCGGTGGTGTTTCCGTATCTGGTGGAAACGCTGAAGCCGGGCCATCGCGGCGCCACCATGGCCCTCGTGCTGTGGATCAGCGACGTGGGTCAGGTGGTGGCCTACGGTGTGGGCGGTCTGTTGGTGGGCACGGGACCCAACGGCTTCCGCTGGGTTCTCCTGATCGGCGCCGCCATGGGAGCCGTCACCCTGGTCTCGCGGCGCGCGCTGCCGGAAACCGAGCCCTGGCTCAAACGTCGGCTCGGTTCGGTGGGCCGCATCGCCCACCGCGCGTTGCGCCTGGATGCGCTGAAGACGGCGGGTTCCTCGGCCATTCTTTGGTTCCTCCATCAGGTGACCGGGCAGGGCCTGACGCTGTTTTTACCGCTCATCATCGCGCTCCTGTGGTCACAGGACGCCAGCCAGAGCGGGTACGAGGCCATCCTGGTCAAGCTGCTCAGTTTGGCCGGGGGCTTTGCCACCATCTTCGTCATCGATCGCTGGGGCCGGCGGCCCCTGCAGTGGGCGGGATTTTTGGGCAGAGGCCTCGCGCTGCTGCCGCTCGGCCTCCTGGTGCTGACCGGAAGCCACGCGCCATTCTGGGTGGCGGGCATCCTGCTGTCGGTGGCCCTGGCCTTTGGCGCCATGGGTCCTGACAAAACGACGGTCATCGCCACGGCCGAGCGTTTTTCGACCGGCATTCGCGCCAGCGGACAGGGAGAGGCCGAAATGGTGGGGCGCTTGGGCGGCATCTTCGGCGTGCTCTTGTTTGGGCTGTTGAATGGGCCGCACGGCTTGGGCTGGAGTCTGCTCGCGTTTTCCGGCGTCGCCCTGCTGGGGGCGTTGCTGACGGCTCTCACGCTGCCGGAAACCAAGCCGCGGCCGGGTTTGATGGAACCGGATCAAGTGGCCTCTTGACCCGGAGGGCCCGTCCCGCTAGCGGCTCGGGGACGGGCCCGCGCTCTGGACGACGCGCGGCTCCACGTCGGGGTCGGTCGGCATCTGCGCCGCCTCGTGCGTGCTGGTGAAGAACGCCCAGGTCGCGACGCCGAACAGGATGGGCACCGCCAGAATGAATCCGGCGCCCAAGTTGTGCAGGTTGTGAATGTGGATCGGGGTCACCAGCGCGATCCGCGCAATGACGCCGGGCCAGACCAAGCCGAGCACGGCCACGGCCATGAAGGCGATGCCGCCGCCGGTCAGGGTCCGCCCGCTCATCTTGCGGGCAACGTACTGCTTGGCTTCGGCGCTGAGGCGACGGCGCTCCATCCAGGCTCCGAACGCCGAACCCAACAGGATCTGCATCACCATCGTGCCCAGTCCGAACAGCGCGCCCGGCACCCATCCGATCCAGACGCTCGGCATGGCCGGGGCGAGCACCGTGTAGATGATGACGGCGAAGGCGCCGACGCCCCAGCCGGCGATGAACCCGTGCACCAGCGGCATATAGGGCGGGATCGGCCGCGGGGACTTGATATCCCGGGCGGCTCTCGGGTCCGGGCCCGGCCCGTGCACGTGGCCGAGGTGCAGCACCTGCCCCTTCTGCAGAATGTAAAGACCGGAGGCGGCCATGACCCCGCCCACCACCAAATAGACCACATATTCCCACCGCGCCGCGAACTGGAAGGAGGTCAACGCCAAAAACGCCAGTTCGGAGGCGATGGCTCGTTGCAGCGTGAATGCGGCCGAAAACAAGAAGCCGGCTCGGCGGCCGCCTCGGCTGGAGTAACTGCCCACCGAATAGCTGAAGGTGATGGGCCACGTGTGTTCGTCCGGGGTGATGCCATGCGTCATCCCCAGCAGGAAGGCCGTCGGAAACACGAGGATCAAGGTCAAATGCTGGGGGTCCCAGAGATTGATCACGTCCGCGCCTCCTGCGAATTCATTGCAAGTACACTATAATGCCGGATGGGGTGGTCGTCAAGTGGCCGCTGGCGGCAAAATGCCGTATGGTGGAAGCGACGCGGGAAGGAGCGACGGCATGGCGACGGCAAGCGCGGAGCGCCAGTTTCGAGCCAGTTTGAAGGATCATGGACTGCGGGTCACCCCCAACCGGCTTAGGATGTTTCGCACCCTGGCCGGCCATTCGGAACCTCTCACCAGCACGCAGCTGGCGGGTTTGCTGGCGGACGAGGGCATGAATCCCGCCACCGTCTACCGCATGATGCAGCAGTTGACGCAGGCCGGCATCGTGCATCCGGTCATGGTGGGCCACGAGCATATCGGCTATGAACTGGTGAGTCCCTATCGCCCGCATCACGACCATTTTCTCTGCGTCAGCTGCCAGCGCACGTTTGATCTGGACGAATGCGGGCTGGACGAGGCCTTGGTGAAATTGGCCGAGCGCAACGGCTTTTTGGTGACCTTTCATCACGCGGAACTGCACGGCCTGTGTCCCGAATGCCGGAAAGCGGGGGCGCCGTCCGCCTGAGCGCCGGCCGCTAAAGTCCGGCATAGAGCGGCGGCAGGACCAGCACCCACCCGCTTTCGGTGGCCCGCAGCAACAGCTGGCCGGTGTTGGGCACATGCAGGCGCCGCGCCGAGGGGCCCGCCGCCCCCAAAACCGCGAGTGCCGCTCCTTTGACGCAGTCCGCGTGCGTACTGGCCACGATGAGTCCCGACCGGCCCCGGAGACTATCGAGCCCGGCCAACACCCGCTGTCCGACGGCCAGGATGCGTTCGCCGCGCGGCGGCGGATGGGACTCGGGATCGCGGCGCCACGCCTGCCAGGCGACCGGTTCGCGCGCCGCGATGTCGGTCAGCACCTGGCCATCCCACCGGCCCATGTCCAATTCGGCCAGTGCCGGCAGCGTTTCCACCGCCAGACCACGCGCCTCGGACAGGGGCCGAATGGTTTCCTGCGCCCGACGAAGCGGGCTTGACACCAGGCCGGCAATAGCCAGGCCGGCCAGCTGCGCCACCAGCACGCGGGCTTGTTCGCGGCCGCGTTCGGTCAGCCCCGGGTCCCAGGTGCGAAAGGCAAAGCGCCCCAGAGCATTGGCTTCGCTTTCGCCGTGGCGGATGAGCAACACGGTGAGGGGGCGTGTTCGTTCGGCCACCGGGGTCTCCCTTCAGAACGCTTGTAGCGCTACTGTACCATCCCCGCACAGCGGGCCGCCAGCGCTCCGTGAAGGCTGGTACAATGGCCCGGGAGGGGTTCCATGGAGCGCGCGCTGGCTCAGCTTTGGCTCCGGGCGACGCGGCGCGTGGAATCAAGCTTTCGCGACACCGCGGCTCACCCTTCGCCGACCCAGCTGCAGCTTCTGGAATTGCTGGACCGGGGCTCATTGCGGCTGATGGCCGCGGCGGCACTGCTGGGCGTCAGCGGGGCCACCTGCACCCGGGCGGTGGACGCGGCCGCCCGTCGCGGGTGGCTGACCAAGGTCCGAGATCCGCAGGATCGGCGGGTCGTGTGGGTCCGCATCACGCCCGAAGGGCATGCGGCCCGTCGCGGCATGGAGGCCATTTTGGAGATGCACTTGGAGCGATTGCTGCGCGGGGCCGCCGCAGAGGAGCGGGCGGCCTGGGAACGCGTGCTCGGGCAGATGGGGGATGCGCCCGGTGAGGAGTAGGCGGGCCGCCGAGAGCCCGGTGGGCCTGCTCGTGAATCCGATGGCCGGACGTGACATTCGGCGTTTGGTGGCGCTGGCGCCAAGCGCCTCCGGCCCCGCCAAGGTCTTGGCTGTGCGTCGGCTGATTCGGGGTGTGCGGGCCGTGGGCCCGCTGCCCGTCGTGATGGTGGACGACCCCGAGGGCCTCGCCTTTCAGGTGGCTCGCGAGGAACCGGACATCACGATCCTGAGCGGACCTGTCCGCCTGACGGGCGACGCGTTGACGGGTGCCTGGGTGGAACGGCTGCAAGGCGCCGGCGTCCGCGTCCTGATTTCCGTCGGCGGCGACGGCACGCAGCGGGCGGTGGCCAAGACGGGCACCGATCTGTTCGTCCTTCCGGTGGCCGGTGGCACCAACAATGTTTCCTGCTGGTCCGGCGAGGATACCCTGGCGGGCATGGCGGCGGCCCGCGTGGCTTTGGGGCGGGCGCCCCGCAGTGCGATCCGGCGCGTCAAGCGCCTGCGCATCACGCCCGCCGGAGGTTTGCCCGATCTGGCGCTGGTGGACGCGGCTCACGTGGCGACGCCGTTTACCGGAGCGCTCGCGGTCTATCGGGGTGAGCTGGTCTCGACACTGGTCTTGACCATCGCCGATGCCACCCGACCGGGTTTGTCCAATCTCGGCGGCTTTTTGGACCCGGTCTCGGCGGACGATGACTGGGCGCTGGTGGTGCGGCTCGGCCGCCGCGGCCGACTGGCGCCGGCCATTCTGGCGCCCGGCCTGGTGGAGCAGGTGCGGGTGGCCGGGGTGGAGCGCATCGCGCTGGGGCAGCCCGTCACGCTCATGATGGCGGAGGCCAGCACCGTGGCCGTTGACGGCGAGCGGACCATCACCCTGAAGGCTGGCCAATCCGTGGAGATTTGTCCCGAGCGCACCGGCCCGCTCTTCATTGACCCGGTGCAGGCGGTCGCCGGCTGGCGGCCACGGCGTCGCCCAGCACCCTGAGGCCCCGCTCCACGTCCCGAAAGTCTTCCAGCAGCCACGGCGACAGGGGCGCCAGTTCGGCGGCGGCAAAGCGCCCCGTGGCCACCAGCACCACCGGCACGCCCAGCGCGTGCGCCGCGCGGGCATCCCGCGGGGTGTCGCCCACGATGACGGGGCGAAGCCGCCGGCCCCAGCGGGCGCGGCCGGCACGGATGGCGTCTTGGATGACGGGCACGCGGGTGCGGTGTCGGTCGCCGAAGCCGCCGGCCGCAAAGCGCCCGGCCAGATGCGCGCAGGCCAGTTTGCGGTACGCGCCGACCTCCAAATTGCCGGTGCCGAGCACGCCCGCCACTCCGTGCGCCGCCAGCGCATCCAGCACGAGCGGAATGCCGGGCAGGGCGGCCACGGGGCTTTTGTGCAGCTCCGCCTGCAACACATCCGGATACACCCGGCGCACGGCATCCCAGTGCCGCGCCGAGGCACCTGCCAAGCGGAGCGCCTGCTCAATGAGAAGCCGGTCGGTTTGCCCGGCCACGTCCAGGGTGGTCAGCGAGACCGGGCGGCCGGTCACCGCCAAAATGGCTTGGGCCAGGGCTCGATGCCCGGCCCCGCCGGCATCCAACAGCGTCCCGTCCACATCCCACACCAGCAGGGCCTGTTCCAGATCGACGGTCATATCTTCTCCTTGTCCCCGTTATGTATGGACGGGGGGCTTGATGCAAGTGTCGCGGGACGTCGTGGATCCTGAATTGGCGGCCGCCGTCCATCGGCTGGCCGCCGTGCGCGCGGAGCGCCGGGCCCTGGAAACCGAAGAGGCGTTGCTGCGCGATCTCGTCTGGCGCCATGTGGAGCATTGGCCGCCCGACGCGTTTCCGTGGCGGGCGGGCGCCGTGGAGCTTCGGCGCCAGGTGCGCGCCGGGCGGGTGGAGGACGAGACGGCGCTCGCGATCCTGGACGAAGCGGGTCTGCTGGCGGCGGCGCCCCGGCGTTTTGTCGTCAACGGTGCCGAGGCCGCGCGCTTTGGCGAGCGCCTGGACGCGCTCCGGCTCGGCGCCGGGAAACGACGCGCGGTGGCCGACGCATTTGACCGGGCGGTGACGGCCGTTCCCCAGCCGGATGCGGATTGGCTGGCGGAGCAGGCCCGCGCCGGACGGCTGACCCCCGAGCAGTATCGCGCCTGCTTTGCCCAGCGCCGCCCGCAGGTGGTGGTGCTCACGGTGCGCTGACCCGAGGCGGCCCTTGCCGGGCCAGCTGCTGGAAGACCGTCGCACCGCCCTTTTTAACGCGCGTCCCATCGGGTCCCACCCCATACAGGCCAAAGTGGGGGCGATAGCCTTCCACCCATTCGAAGTTGTCAATGCCGGACCAATAGAAATAGCCGCGCACATCGGCGCCGGCCGCCCGGGCCGCGGCCACGGCCGCCACGTGCCGGCGGAGAAAGCGCCCTCGGCGCTCCTCATCGTCCGTGGCGATGCCGTTCTCGGTCACCAGGATGGGGCGCTGCCAGCGGCGGAGACGCGTTAACAGAAGGGCCAACCCCTCCGGATCCTCTTCCCAACCGCTGTCGGTGAGCGCGGCGTCCGGCCGGGCCACCCGCGGATTGAGCGGCCGTGTCCAGTCGGCCCACCGGCAGCTGTAGTAGTTGACGCCCAGATAATCCTGGGTGGCCAGCAGGCGGCGGAGCGGCCTCTCATTGAACAGCCGGTCGAGCCCGGCTGTCAGGGCCCGGTCAAGGACCTGCGGCCGCCAGGGGCGGAAATGAATGAGGTGGTGGGCCAGACCCACCAGCGCGTCGGGACGGACTCGCTTGAAGAGCGGGTACACCGCTTCGTGGGCGGCCAGTTGGCGGTCCAGCACGACACGCGCTTCGCCCGGCCGTCGGTGGCCGGGTGGCCACACGCCGTCCATGTACCCCATCACGGCCAGAATGCTGGGCTCGTTGATGGTGCACCAGAGCCGTACCTCGGGAAACCGTGCGGACACTTCGGCCGCAAACCGGGTGAAATGGCCGACCGCCCCCGGCGCGAGCCATCCGCCCTCCCGCGCCAGCCAGCGGGGGAGCGTAAAGTGGGAGAGGGTGACCAGCGGCTCCAGGCCCAAGCTCCGCGCCGCCTCCATCAGGGCGCGGTAATGGGCGAAGGCCTCATCGGCGAAACGATGGGGCTCCGGTTCAAGGCGGCTCCATTCCAGAGAAAACCGGTACGCATTCGCATTCAGGCCGGCAAACAGAGCCAGATCCTCGGGATAGCGGTGCCATTCGTCCACGGCGGCGCCAGACGGCTCCCGCGTGCGCCCGGCCGCTTCCCAGTCGGTCCAGTCGTTGCCGGGCTGATGCCCCTCCACCTGGTGCGCGGAGGTGGCAACGCCCCACAGAAACTCAGGGAGGGAGGAGGGCCATGGACTCACCGGGGAGCCTCCGGCAGGCGCACCCGAAGCGCCTCATGCAGGACGCCAATCTCCACCGGCAGTGTGCCCACCAGTTCCCCGTCGGCGTGGACATGATACCCGGGGGGGCCGTCCACGTGCAGGTGATCGGCCGCAAACGTCTCCACCACCGGGTTCAGCACATGCGTGCCGCCGTAGGCGCGAACCAGCAAGGGCAGGATGCGGAGCCGACTTAAACCGCCCACCCAGACCACCTCCAGGAGCCCGTCGTGGGGATTCGCCGTCGGACAGATGCGGATGCCGCCGCCATAGCGGGCCGTGTTGCCGCAGGCCAGGAGCAGGGTCGAGCGGCTGCGGCGGACGCCGTTGACCTCCACGTTCAGCGGCTCGCACCGGTAGCGCAGCAGCATGCGCAGAATCGCGTTCAGATAAATCCACTGGCCGCGGCCCGAGTGCGGGCGCGAATTGATGTAGCCGGCCACCTCCGCGTCAAAACCGGCGCCCACGACGGTCAGAAAATACTGGTCGTTCACGCGGCCCACATCCATGGGTGTCGCCACACCGGTCAGAGCCACGTCCAGCGCCCGCAGCGGATCGCGCGGCAGTCCCAGTCCGAAGGCAAAGTCATTGCCCGACCCGGCGGGGATGACCCCCAACTCGGCCGTCCCGTCGGGCAAAAGTCCGTTGGCCACCTCGTGATGCGTGCCGTCACCGCCCATGGAGATGACCAGCTGGCCGGGCCGGTCACGCACCGCGCGCGCCAATTCCTCGGCGTGCCCGCGCTCGCGGGTGGCAATCAACTCCAAATCCTGAACCTGGGCCAACCGGGGTGACAGCCGGTCCAAAACCGCGCGGGCGCGCCCGGCGCCCGCCACCGGATTGTAAATCAGGCGAATAGCCATCTCAGCTCATAATCAGCTCCCGACAGAGGCGGATTTCGTCTCGATACTGGTTCTCGTCGGTCACCGGCGTTTCAAGGAAGAAGGGCTGATGTTGGAGACACGGAGCGGTCAGCAGCCGGCGGATGCCTTCGCGTCCCATGTGGCCCTGGCCGATGAGGGCATGGCGGTCGGCCCGGTGGCCGAATGGCACCTTGGAATCGTTGAGGTGGACGGCGGCCAGCCGTTCCATGAACGCCGGCTGTCGGAAACCGGACAACAAGTCGGGCTGTTCGGGGTTCAGCTCGCCCGCCGCATAGGCGTGCTGCGTGTCCAGACAGAAGCCGAGCCGCTCGGGGCCGGCCAGGCCGTCCACCAGCGCCAGCAGCTGCTCGGCCGTACTGCCAATCTCCGATCCCTGGCCGGCCGTGTTCTCCAGCAGCAACGTCACGTTGGGAGCGCCCTCCAACACGATGGCCAAGCTTTCCCGCATCCGGCGCACGCCGGCGTCCACGCCTTCGCCCTTGTGCTTGCCGCAGTGCACCACCACCCCGAAACTGCCGCGAGCGGCCGCCACTTCCAGGTCCCACGCGAGAGCCTCGATGGAGGCCCGGCGCATGTCGTCCTCCGGCGCCGACAGGTTGATCAGGTACGGCGCGTGCCCGATGGACACGAGGCCCAGCTCCTCCTGGAGAGCTCGACCCTCATCCGCGTCGGCCTGGTTCAACTTGCGCGAAAAGCGCAGCATGCGCGGGCTCTTGGTGAAGTATTGGAAGCCGTCGGCCTCCAGTTCCCGCGCTTGCCGCACCGCGTGGACAAACCCCTGGGCCACGCTGATGTGACAGCCGATGCGCACGCGGATCCCCCTTGCTTGGTGCATCTCGAATCAAAACATCGGTGCCGTCCGCGCGACCGATGCCCTATCATGTTCGCGGCCGGCGGGATCCGTCAAGCAAACTCGGCGGAAGGCGGGGCTGGGGCAGGGATGGCCGGGCTTGGTCGGGAAATCACCGTAGAGGACCGTCCGCCAGGGCGGTGGGGAAAGGAGCCGGCAAGATGGCCGCACAATATTGGACCCATGAGGCGATGTGGGGGCAGCTCAGGGCGTGGGAACGGGAATATCCGGACCTCATCCGGGCGGAGGCGGCTGCCCGAAGCCGCCAAGGGCGGGACGTGGCCCTGGTCACCCTGACGAATCGGGCCACGGGGGATCCCGGTGCCAAGCCGGGCGCGTTTGTGGACGCCAACATTCATGCCGGCGAGGTGACCGGCAATGCCGTGGCCATGTATTGGATCGGCCGGCTGCTGGAAGGGCATGGCCATGACGCCGAGTCCACGCGCATTTTGGATGAACACACGGTGTACATCATTCCCCGCATCGCCGTCGACGGGGCCGAGTTGTATCTGACCTCGCCCATGCGGCTGCGGTCCAGTCCGCACCTGTATCCGGACGTGGAACGCACGACCGGCTGGATTCCCGAAGATGTCAACGGCGACGGCCTCATCCTGACGATGCGGCAGGAGAGCCCGGATGGCGGCTATAAAATTGATCGGGAGGATCCTCGCCTGATGGTGCCAAGGGAGCCGGACGACGTGGACGGACCCTTTTATCATCTCTACACCGAGGGCCGGGTGGACCGGCGGCACCGCGGCGGGCGCCGGCCGGTCGCCGCGGACCTGGCGGCGGCCCGGCGGATGGCCATGGATTTCAACCGGAACTTTCCCGTTCGCTGGGCCGGTGAGGTGGGCCAGCCGGGGGCGGGGCCGTTTCCCCTGTCCGAACCGGAGACCCGCGCCATTGTCGAAACGGTTTTGGCCCACCCCAACGTGGCCACCTATGTGGCGCTGCACACAGCGGGCGGCGTCATCCTCCGCCAGCCCTCGCTCGGCGACGACACGAAGCTCGGCCTTGACGATCTGAGCTATTATCGGCATATCGGCGACATGGGCGAGCGGCGGTCGGGCTACTTCTGCCAGTCCAACTTCCAGGCTTTCGCCAGCGGGCATGAAAAGTCCGGTCTCATGCCCGGGGCCGCCGACGACTGGGCCTATGACACGCAGGGGATTCTCGGCTTCACCCTGGAAATCTGGGATTTGGCGCGGCATGCCGGCGCCCGCGGCTACGCGGAGCATGGACGCCGTCATCTGATGGAACTGTCGGCGGCGGAACGGGCGGAGGACAGCCGCAAGATACTCAGTTGGGCCACCCGGACGGTGGGCGAGACGGCGTTTCATGCGTGGACGGGCTTTTCCCACCCGGATCTGGGGCCGGTGGAGATTGGCGGGTTGGAGCCGAAGTTTCTGGTGCAGAATCCGCCTCTGGCCCTGCTGGAAGAAGAGTGCGCGCATGTTGCGCACTTCCTCTCGGGTCTGACGTTGGCCGCGCCGCGTCTGGAAGTGGGGGCCTGGGTGGTGGAATCGTTGGGCCAGGATGTGTATCGCGTCGCCGTCGAGGTGGTCAACGCGGGCTATCTGCCCACCAGCGCCACGGCCAAGGGCCGCGAGCTGCAGCGGGCGGAGCCGGTGCGCGCGCACATCCAAGGGGCCATCGTGGTGGGGGGGTTGAGCCCCGTCACGCTGGGGCACCTGGATGGATACGGCGGGGCCGGCGAAGGGAGCCGAGCGCACCAGAGCGCGACTGCCGAATGGGTGGTGCGCGGGGGTCAGAACGATCCGGTGGTCGTGCGCTTTGAAGGCGGGCGAGCCGGTCAGGCCGCCATGACGCTGACACTGACCCCGGGATCGTCGGGGGTATTGACACCGGACGCGTAAGCGTCCACTTGAACGCGAGAGGAGCTCAGAAGATGGAAGGCAGTCCGGTTTCGCCCGTCGGCTATGCCGATGGCGACGCTCGCCTCGGCCGGACCCTGTCCGTGGACTGGTCGGCCGCGTCGGACCTGGCTCGGCGCGCCACGGGCCCTGGCCGCCTGGTGGCGGCCTCGGATCATTGGGTGTTCTGGCGCGAGGTTGACTGGCAGTGGGGGGTGACGCTGGCGGGCCGTGCCCTGGCCAATGCCGGCATCGGGGCGGCCGACCGCGTGGCCGTGCGTCCTCTCAATCCCCACCAGGATGCCGCCATGCTGGAGGGAGCGGTCGCCATCGGCGCGCAGGCGGCGCTGGACGACGGGGGTCTGCCGGAGAACTGGGCGACCGCGCTGGTGGCGGAGCCTTTTGCGCTCCTCGGCCGGCCGCCCTCCCAGAGCGTCCGCCGGGTTCTGCTGCGGGCCGGACCCGCGACATCGCCGGCCGTGGTGGGCCGGCTGGCGGAGCTGGCCCCGCAGGACATCCTGTTTGTGCAGGCGTGGGGGCCGCCGGAGTTTCCGGGGCCGCTGGCGCTCCAGTGCTCCGAGGGTCAACTCCACGTCACCGAGGACGAATTGACGGCCGAATGGATGACCGACGCGGACGGGGCCCATCTCTGCGTGAGCCGCGAGGGGATGCCGGGGATGGCGGACGCGGTCTTGGATGACCTGATTCTCCCCGGGACCTGCCCCTGCGGACTTGGCGGATTGGCGTTTGCGGCGGTCTTGGACCGGGGCGCGGCGGTGCGTGTCGAGGGACGCCGGCTGGCGCGTCACGACCTCATTGACGCCTGTTTTCGCACGCCCGGCTTCAGCGGGTCCGCCCGTATCGAGGTGCGGTATGACCGCGGGCGCGGCCGCAACTACCTGCTGGTGCACACCGCGCCCCGGACGGAAGGGGAGGGGCGGGAGACGGCCGACGCGCTGGCCTACAGCCTCGCTCTGGCCACCGGCCTGCCGGTTCGCGTGGAGTGGCGCCATGAGGAGGGGCCCGCCGGTGTGCGTCTCCAGGATGCGCGGGGCTAGCGCGCCCCGTGCGGACACGGTGCCGACTTTCGGGTCGGGCCGGCGGCGGTGCGGCGTGGGGCCGGCCATGAGGCGGCGCGCCGCCGGAGGTTCGTGCCGCGTCCGCCCGCTCCGCCCTGATTTTCCAAACATTCCGTGCATCCATTCTGCGGGAAGGAACGAATGGACGATCAGAAGGGCATGACACGGCCACCGGGGTCGGGTCAGACGGACAGCGCCTCGGACGAGGACTTGCTGGTCCGCGCCGGTCGCGACGAGCAGGCGCTGGAGGAATTGTACCGGCGTTGGGGCCCGCGGCTGGCGGCGATCGCCCGGGCTGCCGGGGTGCCGGCCGACGAAGTGGCCGACGTGCTGCAGACGGTATGGATGGAGGTTTGGCGTCACGGATCCCGATTTGACCCGCGGCGCGGACCGGCAGCCGGTTGGCTGTTTCAGGTCACCCGTCATCGGGTCATTGACGTTTTGCGACGGCGCCGGGACAGCGTGCCGCTGGAGGAGGTGCCGGAGCTGGCCGCGCCGGCGGCCGCCAGTGTGGACGATGCCCTCTGGATCCAAGCGGGCCTGGCCGGATTGAGCGAGCGGGAGCGCCGGCTGTTGGAGCTGGCGTACTGGGGCGGGTTCAGCCAGCGCGAGGTGTCCGAAATGTGGCGGGTGCCGCTGGGCACCGTGAAAACTTGGAGTCGACGCGCATTGGTCAAACTGCGGGGGGTCATGGGGGAACCGGGGCGGAGAGGGTCCACCCCGTCCCTGACCGAGCCGGAAGAAGAGGGGGTGGAAGAGCCGTGAGCGGGCATGTGGAGGACCTGGACCTGTTGGCCGTTGCATCGGGACTCCGGTCGCCCCGTGATTCGCTGGCGCGCCATGTGAGCCGCTGCCGGTCGTGCGCCGCGCGACTGGCGGAGCTCCGCCGGATGGTACCGGCGCCGCCATCGGCGGCGGCCGCACCCCCCTGGTCGGCCGTGCGGCCGCCGACGCGGATTTCCCGGGCCGTTTTGGGGCGGCGCGCGCTGGCCGCCGCTGCGGTGCTGGCCGTCTTTTTGCTGATGGTGGGGCCGAGGCTCACCGCAAGCCGGGCGCCCTGGGGCGTGCAGACGCTGATGGTCTGGATTGCGGGGCGCGACGCGGTCGTGTCACCGGTGGCCGCTCCGTCGGGGACGGTGCGGCTCAGGTGGGCGCCGGCCGCCGGCTGGGCGCTCTTGACCGCCTACGATTTGCCGCCGCTGCCCAAGGGTCAGGTGTATGAGGCGTGGTGGGTCGTGGGCACGCGCCATGTCCCGGCCGGCATCTTCCGTCCCGCCGCGGACGGCGCCGTCTCCGTGTGGCTCCCGTCCCGAAGCGACTTTGCCGGCGTGGTGGCGGTGGGCATCACCCGCGAGCCGGCCCCGGGAACTCAAGAGCCTACCGGCGCGCGCCAGTATTTCGGGCGCCTGTTGCCGTAAGCCGGCCATCGGAGCCCCTGGGATCTGCCATGATCACAGGAGTTCCCACAGCTCCCCACGGCGGGACACGAAGCTCCACTCAGGCGGCAGGTGATGCGGGCGGATAGAACCATTATGCTTCGCCACCCCTGTGGTCCTGCCGGCGTTCTTGTTGACGAAGGACGGCAGGCGAGGGGTGTCGGCGTATGGCTTCGATGCGGAGCCGTGCAGGTGCCCGTCAGCGTGCGGCGCGGCCGGGTGCTGCCCGCCACGCGGGAGGAAACGGGAAGTCCACGAAACCTGGGTCTCGCCATCCGAGCCCAAGATCGCCCGCGGATCCGTCCTCAGCGCGCCCGACACCTCCGCGGGTCTGGACAGAAGACCCGCTGGCCTGCCGGGACCGGGCGTCCGGGACCGCCGGCGCTCGGGCGTGGTGCGCGCGGCCCCGCGAGACCACACGGATCCACCGGGGAGACCG
Organism: Clostridiales bacterium; assembly: GCA_027318915.1. The sequence continues at coordinate 13,986 of DAHVOH010000042.1, read as the reverse complement.
CGGCAGAGGCGGGGCCCGCTCCGTCAGCCGGAGGCGACGGCATCGACCGGCAGCCGATTCGGTGCCGATGCACCGACGCCGCGCGGCGGCATAGGATGGCGCTATGCGGACCTTCTATTGGCGGGCGTTGGATTGGACGGCCACCGCGTGGGTGCGCGCTGCGGGAGGAATGCCGCGGCGGTGGGAGCAACCCGAGACCCCGGAGATGGTCCACCGCCGCTTTGAGCAGCGCCTGGCCGTCCAGCTGATGGGGGCGGCGCTGCTCGGGCCGGTGGGCACGGTGCTGGGTCCGCCGGCTTTGCTCACGCTGCTCATGGCGTGGACCGCGGCGCTCGGCCGCTGCTTCGGCCGTGATGCGCGCCGTCCCGAGGATGCGCGGGCACTTCGCGACGCGCTCGGGACAGCGCTTTTGGCCCGCTGGCGGCTCTCCCGGCGGCGCTCCGGGTGGGCGGCGATGGGAATTCGGACGCTCAGGGCGGTGTGGCTCGGACAGGATGCCAGCTGGGCCGCTCAGGTCATGAGGGAGGTGGCCCGCCGCCTGGCGGCCGACGTCAAAGCCATTGGCGGAGCATGGCGCGCGCCACCAGAACCTGGGTGAATCGGCCCCGGCCGATGAGGCCGCGGGGGTTGTAGGCGCGCACCTCGGCCTCCAGCCGGTTCTCCCGCCGCTCCACAAAGGTGGCCACCGCCCAGAACGGCTCGCCCACGCGGGTGGGCTTCAGGTGGACAATGTCCAGCGCATAGCCCACCGCGTCTTCGTCCGGCTCCAGGTACGGAAGCAGAAGGCGCCGCCCCGCCCACTCCATCCATTCAATCATGCGCGCCGTGGCCAAGAACGGGTGGACGGTCCGACCCCCCAAGGTCGCCACCATGTCCGGAGCCACCACCGCATCCACCCGAGCCTTGGCCCCGGGGAGCAATCCTGGTCGCACGCCATCGCCTCGTGCTCATCATCCCGCGGGCGAGCGGGAGGCGCAAGCCGACTGGGTGTGGTATCTTAGGCGCGGTGATGACTGCGCATGGATATGGATGCTGTGTTTGATCCCGAACGGGAGTGGCCGCTCACGCAAGTACTGGGGTCAGCCGCCGATGCGACCGTGGATTCGGCCTTGGCGCTGACGTTGTACCGGGATATGGTGCTGCTGCGGGCGTTTGACGAACGGGCCATCAATCTCCAACGCCAGGGGCGCATCGGAACCTTTCCGCCCTCGCTGGGCCAGGAAGCATCGGAAATCGGATCGGCGCATGCGGTTCGGCGCTCAGACTGGCTGGTGCCGTCCTACCGCGAGCATGGGGCCCTGTATGTGCACGGCGTGCCGTTGGTCAACACGCTCTTGTTTGCCATGGGACGAACGCCCAGTTTGTCGGCGGCGGTCAAGGCGCTGCCCACCTCGATCCCGATTGCCACCCAACTGCCGCATGCGGTGGGATTGGCGTTGGCGAGCCGCAAGCTGGGCCGCGACGATGTGGCCATCGTGTATTTCGGCGACGGCGGCACCTCGGAGGGCGATTTTCACGAAGCGCTGAACTTTGCCGGCGTCTTTCAGGCGCCGGTGTTGTTTTTCTGTCAGAACAACGGTTGGGCCATCTCCGTCCCGCGCGTGCGCCAGACGGCCTCCAAGACGCTGGCCCAAAAGGCCCTGGCCTACGGCATCGCGGGAGCCCGGGTGGACGGCAACGACGCGCTCGCCGTGCATCAGGTGGTGAGTGAAGCGGCCGCCCGCGCCCGCGGCGGCGGCGGTCCCACGCTCATCGAAGCCGTCACCTACCGGCTGGGCCCACACACGACCTCCGACGATCCCACCCGCTACCGGCCGGCGGCGGAATATGAAGAATGGAAGACCCACCGGGACCCGCTTATCCGCCTGGGTGGGTTGCTGCGCGAGCGGCAGTGGGCGACGGACGCGGATCTGGAGGCCATGGCCGACGAAGCGCGGGCGCGCATTCAGGAGGCGGTGGAGCAGGCCGAGGCGACGCCGCCGGTCCGGGCCCGGGACATGTTCGAGTTTGTTTACCAGGACATGCCCGATATTTTGGCCGCGGAATTGGCCGCCATCGAGGAGGTGGTCGGCAATGGCTGAGATGAACATGATTCAGGCCGTCAACGCGACGCTGGACGCCATGTTGGCCCAGGATCCCCGCGTGGTGGTGCTGGGGGAGGACGTGGGCAAGAACGGGGGCGTGTTTCGGGCCACCGATCAGCTGTTTGACCGCTACGGTCCGGAGCGTGTCATCGATACGCCGCTGGCCGAGTCCGGCATCATCGGCACCAGTATCGGCATGGCCGTGGGCGGGCTCCTGCCCATCGCCGAGATTCAGTTCATGGGCTTCCTCTATCCCGGCCTGGACCAGTTGATTTCGCATGCCGGCCGCATGGCCGCCCGCAGCATGGGACAGGTCCGGGTGCCATTGGTGGTGCGGGTCCCGTTTGGCGGCGGCATTCGGGCGCCGGAGCAGCACGCCGATTCGGCCGAAGCGTACCTGGTGCACACGCCCGGCCTGAAGGTGGTGGTGCCCAGCACCCCCTACGACGCCAAGGGCCTGCTCTACGCCGCGTTGCACGACCCCGACCCGGTGGTGGTGATGGAGCCCATCCGGCTCTACCGCATGGGACGGCAGGAGGTGCCCGAAGAGCCTTATCTGGTGCCGTTGGGGACGGCGCGCACGGTACGATCGGGCACGGACATCACCGTCATCACCTGGGGCAACATGGTGGCGGTGGCGGAGGCGGCGGCGGCGGCCCTGGAAGGGGAGGCGTCGGTCGAGGTGCTGGACCTGCGCAGTTTGTTTCCCCTGGACCACGAGGCCATCGGGCGGTCCGTCAACAAAACCGGCCGGGCCGTGGTGCTGCAGGAGGCCCCGAGAACAGCCGGCCTGGGCGGGGAGGTGGCGGCCGTCATTCAGGAGACCGCGTTCTGGTCGCTGGAGGCGCCGGTGGCTCGCGTGGCCGGCCCGGATGTGCCTTACCCTCCCTACGCGTGGGAGGATCTGTACCTGCCGAGCCGCGAACGGTTGATGGCGCAAGTGCGCGCCACGTTGCGGGACTGACGGGAGTCGGAGACGGGGCGGGCACATCGGAGGACGGCCAGTCGGGACGTGGGGTCGGCGGCCCGGATTGCAGCGCGCAGGAGGCAGACATGGCGTTTGTATTTACGTTCCCCGATGTGGGGGAAGGCATCACCGAAGGCGAGATTGTCCGCTGGCTGGTGGCGGTCGGCGACCGGGTCGCGCTGGACCAGCCGCTGTTGGAGATGCAGACCGACAAGGCGGTGGTGGAGTTGCCGGCGCCCCGGGCCGGGGTGATCCTGCGCCGCGAGGGCCAGGAGGGCGACGTCGTTCCCGTCGGCGCCACGCTGGTGGTGATCGGCGAGGCGGACGAGGCGGGGACCGAGACGGCCTCGCCGGCGGGGGCCGAGACCGCCCCGCCGGCGGCGGCCGCCGTTGTGCCCACCGAGACGATCCCCCCCGGTGGCGCTCCGGCGCAATCGTCCGAGGTGCCGCTCCGTGTGCAGGCGGCGCCCGCCACGCGGCGTCTGGCGCGGGAACTGGGCATTGACCTGCACCACGTGTCCGGTTCCGGGCCGCGGGGACGCATTGTGCCCAAGGACGTCCGCCTGGCGGCGGAGAATCGGGCGGCATCGACGGCGGCGACGGTCGCCCCGACCGTCCCGGACGAGAAGACGCCCTACCGCCTTCAGGGGCTCCGCCGTGTGATTGCCGAACACATGGTGCAGTCGGTGCGGGAGATTCCCCATGTCACCGTGGTGGAACGGGTAAACGCCCGGCGGCTCGTGGCCATCCGGGAGGCGCTGAAGCCGGCGGCGCAGGCGCAGGGCGCCCGGCTCACGTATCTGCCGCTCGTGGCCAAGGCGCTCGGTCTTGCTCTCCCGCAGTTTCCGGTCTTCAACGGCCGATGGGAAGACGGCACCTTCTACCAGTATCGTGCGGTCCATGTCGGCATCGCCACCGACACCAAAGACGGCCTGCTGGTTCCGGTGGTCCGGCACGTGCAGGCCAAGAGCCTCCTTGAGATTGCCCGGGAGATGGCGGAGCTGGCGGAGGGCGCGCGCGAGCGGCGGCTGGCGCCCGGGCAGCTGGCGGGGTCCACCGTCACCATTACCGGTGGGGGGATTTTGGGCGGCCTCTTTGCCACCCCCATCATTAACTACCCGGAGGCCGCCATTTTGGGCGTCTACCGCATGCAGGAGGAGGTTGTCGTCGAGGACGGGCAGATGCGCGCGGCGCCGCTGCTGTACTTCTCCTTCACGTTTGACCACCGGGTGGCCGACGGGGCGGAGGCATCCCGCTTCCTGTCCCGCTTGAAGGACCTTTTGGCGGCGCCGGAGCAGTGGCTGCTGGATCTCCACTGACGCGCGTCAGGGTCCCCCGGCGTCCGGGCGGATGGGCAGGCGGGCGCTGGCCAAACCGAGGGCCAGCGCTACCCACATGACGTTGAAGCCAATCAGGACGCTGGAGGGCGAGAGTGAACCCAGAATAAAGCCGAACAGGCCGCAGAAGGCGGCGCGGCCGAGCCCTTGGCGCAGCGCATCCGACGACCGGGCGGCGCGCCAAGCGTAGCGGAGCACGGCGACAAAGCCGACGACAAAGAGCCCGAGCCCGATCCAGCCGAAGTTCATGGCCAGCTCCAGCCAGAGGTTGTGCGGATCCTGAATGCCATACGTGTTGTAGGGGCTTTTGTGGGTGATCCAGTAGGCATACCAGCGCCGGGCCCCGCGCGGACCGAGACCGAACGGGTGCAGCTCCAACGCCCAGAACCCGCTCCGGTACAGGGCCCACCGGATGGCGACCGATCCGGGCGCCACGCCGGGAGGGAGATGGCTCGGGATGTGGGTCGTAAAGAGGTCGGGCAGGCGTGCCAGCTTGGATATCGCCAGCGGGAGATGATGGATGGGGCCCTGGTGCCGCGCCCACACGACCAGCGCGGCCAGTCCGGCGGCGGCGGCGGCCAGTGCGCTGGCGGCCCAAGCCCGCGCCCGGCCCGTCAGCACGAAGGGCAGTGCCACCAGATCCAGCAGCAGGGCCAATTCTCCACCCCGGGATCCGGTTTTGACCAAGATGTACAGCAGCAGCAGGGTGAACAGGGCGGCACCGGCCAGCGGCCAGCGTCGTCGGCGGAACGCGAGCGGCCAGAACCATACGAACGGGAGGATGAGCGCGATGGCGGCGCCAAGATTGTTGGGGTCGAAGTAAAACGCGGTGGGAATGGGTTTGCCGTGCACCGAGGACGCTCCCAAATGGTGGCCGGTGTGAATCTCCCAGAACGCGACGACGATGGTGGAGAGCCAGTACAAAGGGAATCCGACCTGCCAGAAGGCTGCAATCCAGGCGGAGTGCCGTGCCAGGAGCCATGCCGCGGCCAAAAGCGTCCAGCCGCTGGCCTGGGACCAGACGTAGTATTCCACGGTGTATGAGCGCTCCGGGTGGCTGACGAAGCTCACCAGCACCCACACCACAAACAGGCTGAATGCCAGCATAGCCAGCCATCCCGCGGGGCGGTGACGGTACCAGAACACCACCACCGCCACCGCGAGCGGCAGGATCAGCACCTTGGCCAGGATCGAAAAGAGCGAATGACCGGCTAGCCCCGGCAGCACCAGGTAGCCTTCATAGAGCGAACTGGTCAGCAGAAGCCACAGCGCGGCATGGGCCAGGATCGGCGCTGTTTGCCGGACGCGTAGAGCCACCCCGATGCCTCCCTCCCGGACATGCGGCCGGACCCGGCCGAGCCGGACGGGCGGGCCGCCTGCCTCAGCTTACCGAGTTGGCGGCGCTCCTGCAAACGACGGTGAAGCCGTTTGGTTCGCCGCCGCCATTGTATTGGCGGCCTGGCCTGTGTACGGTGGAGGAGATCGCGGGAATTGGGGAGAGGGGCGGCGCCATGACCGGTTTCAGCCTCTTGGATCGATATTTGGCCGTCCGTCAGGCGGAGGGCGCGCGCCAGGCGTCGTCGGGCCATCTGGTCTACATCACCGACACGCTCGGCGTCCCGACCCCCTGGGTCATCGAGCCCGGCTCGGCGGCGCCCGACCCGCTGGTGTGGGACACGGCCCGCACGACGCGCGTCGTCTGTTCGCCGACCGAGCCCTGGGTGGTCTTGATGCGCGACGAGGCGGGCACCGAGCGCCACCAGCTCTGGGCGGTCCACTTGGAAACGCGGGAAGTGCGCCGGTTGAGCCGAGACGACGGCGCCATCCACGAATTCGGCGCCTTCTTCCCCGATGGGAAGCGGTTCTGCGCCACCGCGACCGCGCGGAACGGACGCGATTTTGATCTTTATCTGGGCAGTTTGGACGAGACGGGCCTGCAGCCGGTGGCCGTTGCGGGCCAGGACGGCTGGACGGGTTCGTGGCGCGCGCTGGCGGTTTGGCCCGACGGCCATTCGCTGTTGCTGGCCGAGCAGGTGTCGTCGTCTCAGCAGCGGCTCTGGCGCCTCTGGCTGGAGACGCCCGCCGCCCGTCTGGAACAGCTGACGCCCCCCGATTCTCAGGCCGGTTATCATTCGGCGGTGCTGCTGGGCACGCGGGTGTTGGCAGCCTCCGACTGGGGCAGCGAGTTCGCGCGGTTGGTGGAACTGCGCGGTGACGGGCGGGTTCAGGTGCTCCAGGACGTGGGCGCCGACGTGGAGTCGGTGGCGGCCGACGGGGGCGAGCGCTGGGCGTTTGCCGTCAATCGGGGCGGCTACAGCGAAATCTGGACGGGCGACGCCCGCTCCGGCCGCTCGGCGCCGATCCTCCAGGGCCATTTTGTGGCGTCGGACTTAAGCTTTTCGCCGGATGGCCGCTCGCTTCTCTACGCCGCCGCCAGTCCCGAGAATCCGCCGGATGTGTGGCGACTCAACGTTTCCGATGGCCGATCGGAACGGATCACCCGCTCCCACCGGGCCGGTCTTGAGGCCGAGCGCCTGATTCGCCCGGAGCCGGTGGAGATTGAAAGCTTCGATGGCTTGACGATACCGGCGTGGTTCTACCGCCCCGTCGAGACAGGTCGGCCCCTGCCCGCGCTGCTGGCGGTCCACGGGGGGCCGGAGGCCCAGGAGCGTCCGTCGTTCAATGCGCTCTATCAATACTGGCTGGCGCGGGGCCTGGCGATTCTGGCGCCCAACGTGCGCGGCAGCACCGGATATGGGCGGCATTATGCGCATCTTGACGATGTCGGCCGGCGCGAGGATGCCATCCGCGATTTGGGGCGGGTGGCGGCCTGGCTCCGGGATCGGCCGGACATCGACCCGGACCGGGTGGCTGTGTATGGGGGCTCCTACGGCGGCTACATGGTGTTGGCCGGGGTGACGTGGTTTCCGGACCTGTTTGCCGCCGGCGTGGAGATTGTGGGCATCGCCAACCTGGAGAGCTTTTTGGAGCGGACCGGCCCCTGGCGCCGGGCGCTGCGCGAAGCGGAGTACGGCTCGTTGGAGCACGATCGGGCGGTGCTTCGGGAACTGTCGCCCATTCATCGGGTCGACCTCATCAAAACGCCGCTGTTCGTGGCGCACGGCCGCAACGATCCCCGCGTGCCGTTCGCCGAGGCGGAGCAGATTGTGACGGCGCTCAAAGGCCGCTCACTGCCGGTCACCTACTGGCCGATGGAGGCCGAGGGCCATGGAGCGGTCCACCACGCCAACCGCCGCGCGCTTTACCACGCCATCGACCGATTTTTGACCGAGCATCTGGCATTGGACGGGCGGACCGAGCGGACATGAGCCACTCCTCAGCTCTCCACGCGCCGCGCCACTTCCCGCAGCATCTGGTCCACGGTCATGCCGTCGGCGTTGACGATGGGGGCGGCGGTCATGGCCGTCTCCATGCCCAACAGGCGATCGTCGATGCCGTTGACGACGATGACGGCGGCGTCGTCGGGGGGCAGGGCCCGCAGGCTCACGACTTGGTAGCCGGCGTGGCTGAGCGCCTGACGAAACGGAGCGAGACTATCGTCGACCGCAATGATGGTCTTGTGCAACACCGCACCTCCCGGGCCTAGTGTGCGCCTCCGGCTCCGCGTTAGACCGGGCGGCAAAATGCGGCAAGAGCGAAGGGACGAGGGAGGAGGCCGCGTGGTGGGACTGGCGGGATTAAGACTCCTGGCTCCGCACATCTGGTGGCAGGAGGTGCCAAGCCGCACGCTTCCGCCGTATCGGGGCACGGCCTGCTATTGGCTCGTCAAAAACAATCGCGCGTGGCTGGTGGACGCCGGCGACGGCGACGAGCCGGGACGCCTGGCCCTCGAGGAGGGGTGGACCGTCTTGGGGCGGCCCCGGCTCGAAGCCATTCTCATCACGCACTGGCACCTCGATCACAGCGGCGGCGCGGGCTACGCGGCCGCTCGCTTCGGCGCGCCCGTCTATCTCCACGCGCACGACGCGGCCACGGTGACGGCGCATCTTCCCACAGCGCCCCCGTGGCGCGATCCGGGGCAGCTGCCGCCCGGACCCGGGGGCCTGGTCGTGCGAGCGCTCAATGCGCCGGGGCACACCGCCGGGCAGGTGAACCTGTGGCTTCCCGATGCCGGTGTCCTGCTGGCGGGCGACAATGTGCTGGGCCTGGGCACCAGTCTGGTGGTGCCGCCCGACGGCCATCTGCGCACGTATGAGGCGACCCTGCGCCGGCTCCAAGACCTTGGCCCGACCATGATTGGCCCCGGCCATGGACCGCCGCTGGCCGACGGCGGGGCCGTGCTGGCCGGATACCTGGCCCACCGGCGCGATCGCGAGCGGCAAGTGCTGGATCGTCTGGCCGAGGCTCCCGCCACGGCGCACGAACTGGCTCTCTACGTGTACCGGGGCGAGGCGCCCGAGACGGTCGCTCTCGGCCGGATGATGCTGGGGGCCCACCTGGATGCGCTCGCGGATGAGGGCCGGGTGGTTCAGCACGATGGGCGATACCGGTTGGTGCGCTAGCCGGCTTGGCGCTACGGCGCATCTGGCACCCGGGGTTCGGCGCGGCGGTCCGGTTCCTCGGGCGACTTGGGCCGGCGCCGGTACAGCGGCTCCAGCAGGGCTATGAGCCGTGTCCAGGTGGGAATGGGATCCGGATCGTCCGTCGCCATGGGCCACCTCTTTCGTCCGCAAATGCACACCGGCCGTGTGGCCGCGGTTGGCGGTAGTGTGTGCAGATCGGGGACGGTGCGCGCAGGCGCGGGAGGTCGATCCCCCAGCGGATTGCCGCCGAGCGGAGCGATGTCTCAGCCCGTGAACACCACGAGCCGCATGGCCAGGAAGCTTAGCAAGGAGGCCACCACCATGGCCACCACTTTGGCCGCGTTGCTCGCCAGCCGGGGAGGTAGCCCATGAATGCCCATGAGATAGGGGGCGATTAAGAGCACAATGAGGTCGTTCACCAAAATGTTGAACACGGACTGAGACATGAACAGAATGCGCTGCCGCCACGCGCGCTCGCCATGGTGGCGCGCCTCGCGGCGAAACGTCAACCGTGTGTTCCAGATGTAGCTGTTGATGATGGCACAGACCACCGCCACCGAGTTGTAGGCCACCAGCCAATTGACGTTGGCCGTCGGTTGCAGAGCATAGAGGAGATTGAACACGCCGAGGTCCACCGCCGAGTTCGTCAATCCCACACCCACGAACGACAGAAATTGCCAGAAACCTGTCATCCGTGTCGGCGGACCTTTTGACGGGCGGCCTCGTAGAACGACAGGAGCTCGCGCGTCGACTCCGGCCATCCCCAGCGTTCCGCTTCGCGCCGCGCGCGTTGCGAAAGGCCGGCGCGATCCTGCCGGAGCAGGGAGGCGACGGCCTGACTCAAGCTGCCCTCCTGTTCAGGCACAAACAGGGTGCCGGCTCCGCTGCCGTCCACCAGCTCATGAGTGGGCGGTGCGTCGGCCGCCACGATGGGCAGTCCCGAGGCCATGGCCTCCAGCAGCACTAGGCCCAGGGTGTCGTGGGTGGACGGAAAGACAAAGAAGTCGGCCGACGCATACGCCTCGGCCAGGGCGGGGCCTAAAAGCGGTCCCACAAAGGTGGTGGGCGTTCCCGCGAACTGCTGCTGCAGCTGGGCTCGGGCCGGGCCGTCGCCCACCACCGCCAGATGGACACCGGGCTGGTCAAACAGCGCGTGCAGCCGATCCAGACCCTTTTCCAGCGCGACCCGCCCGACCGACAGCGCGATGATGCGGTCGGCGTGGCCGTTCGTCAAGCGCTCCCGCATCGCCTCCGACCGATGGTCGGGATGAAAGTGGTCCAGGTCCACGCCGCGCCGCCAAACGTTGACACAGGCGATGCCGTTCTGGTCCAGCTCGCGCTGGACCTTCTGCGAGGTGACCAGATTGACCTGGGCGCGGTTGTGCAGCATGCGGAGAGCCACCCAGATGAGGGGCTTGGTGACGCCCAAGTGGTAGAAGTCCGCATACTCGGCAATGTTGGTGTGATAGGAGGCCACCAGCGGATAGCCGCGCCGCGCCGATCCCATCACGGCGGCCCATCCCAGCACGAAGGGGTTGACGGCATGGACGACATCGGGGCGGAAGCGGTCCAGATAGTGGACGACGCGCGGCAACGGCATGCCCCACGGCTTGCCGCCGTAAATCATCTGCAGGCTGACCGTGGGCACGCCAATCACCGGGATGCCTTCAAAGTCCGAGGCACCGCCCTCGGGGGCGATGATCAGCATGTCGTGCCGCATCCGCTTCAATTGGCGGATGGTGGCTGTCAGCCGTGTGACCACTCCGTCGATGGAGGGCCACCACGTCTCGGTGACAAATGCTATCCGCACGGTCCTTCTCCTCGCCGGCCCTTGTCGTGGCCCCCAGGCGTCTAACCGATCGCTACAATATCATGTCTCCCGCTTTCGGTGTGCATCTGGCTGCAACCGCTCCCCGGGCCGAGCGGCCGCTCCTCTTGGCGGGGACTCCCAAAGCGGCTACCATGATGGCAAGGAACTGAGGGAGGACCTAGGTGGAGCCTATCCTGTTTATTGTCACCGGGCCATCGGGTGCTGGCAAGGGGACGGTGATGCGGGCGCTGCTGGAGCGGGTGCCCGACCTGCAGAAAGTGGTGACCTACACCACGCGGCCGCCCCGTCCCGGCGAGCAGGACGGCTTTGACTATCACTTCGTGGACCCGACCCGGTTCATGGCCATGGTGCGCGCGGGCGAGATATTCGAGTACGAGCGGGTCTATCACGACTTTTACTACGGGTCGCCGCGCAATCTGTTTCCGGGTGGCTCCGACGGGCTCATGGAACTGGATTACAAGGGCCACCAGAAATATCGCGCGCTTCTCCCCCAGGTGGTGGCCATCTTCCTGTTGCCGCCAAGCCTCGAGGAGCTTCGACGCCGGATTCTTGGCCGATCCGAAGTGAGCAATCTGGATGCGCGGCTGAAAAACGCGGTGGAACAGTTGCGACACGCGCGCGAGTATGACTACGTGGTGACCAACGACGACTGGGAGCGATGCGCCGAGCGGGTAGCGACGCTCATGCAGGCGGAGCGGTGGCGCCGCCAGGGTCGAGGCGAGCTGGCGGCCATGCTGGAGGAGATTGAGGCGAACCCGTAGTGCGGATTCTCATGGTGGCCGACGCCGGCAGCGTGCATACGCGGCGGTGGGCGACGGGGCTTCAGGCGCGCGGGCATGAGATTTGTCTGGTGACGGAGCGCCCGTGGCGCGACGCTCCCGTGCCGATCACGTTGCTCCCGAAATTGGGACGGGGACGGTGGAACCTGGGCGTCCTGGCCGGTCAGGTGCGCGCGCGCGCCGCCGGTTGGCGCGCGGATGTGGTGCACGCCCATTACGCGTCTCATTACGGATTCCTGGCCGCGCTGGCACGCGTGCGGCCGCTGGTCATCTCCGTGTGGGGAGCGGACGTGGAAGTGTTCCCGACCCGCTGGGCGCCAAACCGGTGGACACTGGCATGGACGCTGGCGCGGGCCGATCGCATCACGGCCACCAGCCGGTACCTGGCGGCCGTGACGGCGCGTTACAGCGCCGGACGGCGCATCGATGTCGTACCCTGGGGCGTCGACCAATCCTGGCTGGAGTCCCCCGGAAAGGGTCCGCCGGAGGGTCCGCTCACCGTCATCGCCAACAAGCATCTGGAGCCGGTCTATGGTCTGGACCTGCTGCTCGAAGCCATGGCCGGACTGGCACCGCCGTGGCGACTGGTCCTGCTGGGGCGGGGCAGCGCGGAGGACGCGCTCCGGGAACGGGCGCGGCGGCTTGGCATCGCGGATCGGGTCGAGTGGCCGGGCGCGGTGGACCCGGCGACGGTGCGTCGATACCTGGACGCCGCGCACATGGCCGCCTTCCCGTCGCGACGGGAATCGTTCTCGGTGGCGACCCTGGAGGCGGCGGCCCGGGGTCTGCCCGTTGTGGCCAGCCGGGTGGGCGGGCTGCCGGAGGTGGTCGAGGACGGCGTGACCGGTCTCTTGATCGAGCCGGAGAATACGGAGGGGCTCCGGCAGGCGTTGGCGGACCTGGCGGCCGATCCGGCCCGCCGTCGGCAGATGGGCGCGGCGGGGCGGCGGATGGTGGCGGAGCGTTTCCGGTGGACCGCCACGCTGGAGGCCATGGAAAGTGTGTACGCGAGAGAAGGAGCCTGATGGCATGCAGACCGTGATTATGAGCGTGGACCGGAGTCCGGAGGATGAAGTGCTGATCAACACCACGGTGGATCTGCTCCACTGCCCCATCCGGTTCAGCAAGGCCGGCCTTCGCCGCCTGGGCTACCAGGCTTTCCGCCCCGTCTTGTTAAAACCGGTCGTGCTGGCGGCCGTGGAGCGGGAGGTGGCGCGCCGCGGCAAGATTCCGTTGGGCGGATTCAGCGTGGGGGCCGACGACTTGGAGGGATTGCCGCCGAACCCGACCCCGCCCCGTCCCGCCCGCTCCAGCTGACGCGGCCGGGGGTCCGCGGCAACGGCGCGGCGGCGACGTCATCGGATGACGGGGGTGACCGGCGGCAGGCAGGAGTCGGAGGATTCCACGAGGATTGAGGGAGCGGCGACCATGTTGCCGGGTGGAGAGAGGGGAGCTTGATGGAGAGCCAACCGTATCGTCGCATGCAGCAGGCGGCCTGGGCGGCGTTTCGGCGCGAGCCGGACGACGACGGCATTCGCCGTGTCCCCATCGTGACGGATGGAGCCTACCAGCGTCCATACTTCTGTCTCACCGAGAGCGGGCATTGGTTTTTGGAGGACCGCGCCGATGCACCCGGAGTCCCGGCCACTCCTCCGCGCAGCTGTCCGGTGGACTGGGTGCCCCCGGAGTTTCGCGCCGATCGGAACGATCCGTAGGGCACCCCGGTCCCTTCGCCCGTCGGCCCGGCGTTTCGAAGGCGCCGGGCCGACGCCCGGGATCCGGTCCGGAGGCGGCGCCGCGCATTTTCAGCCCATGTTCAGGGCATGGCGGGCGTGGACGTGGTAGAACCTCTCCAGGAGGCATGCTGTGAAGCGTCCGGCCGTTTTTGCCGTCGGGGCCGTGGTTCTGGGCATTCTGCTGGCGGTGGGCATTTGGTATACGCGCCAGCGGGAAGCGGGCATCGCCGGACTCGCGAACCCCTACCGCTTGAGCCGCACCGACGAGCGTCGGCTGCTCCGCTACTTTGGCGACGCGAGCCGGCACAACGCCTACCAGATTACGGCCGCGACCCTGGCCCACTGGATGGCCATCCACAAGCCGATGGTCATCATCGATGTGCGCCAGCCGTTTGGCTCCGACGGCTTTGTGCAGGGCCACGTGCCGGGTGCCCACAACATCCCGATTCAGGATTTTGGTCTCGAACTGACCGCCACGCATGCGTACAGCGCCAAGGAGGGCACGTACTTCAGCGACGGCAGCCGCGTGGTGCCGGCCACCGTGCAGTTCTTTCCGTTGCCGCACAACGAGCCCATCATCGTCATGTGCTACGACGGCATGGGCGGCGAGATGACGCCGGCCCTGCTGCGGGTGTTGGGATATCACGCCTACGGGTTGCGCTGGGGACTCTCCTCGTGGAGTCCCGCTCTGAATGTCTGGAAGCCCGC
>DAHVOH010000041.1 GCA_027318915.1 Clostridiales bacterium | reverse complement strand
CTTCGTCTTCCGCGCCACCCACTCCACCGCTCGCGCTTTACACGCCGCATCACCCTGTGGCCGGGTCATTCGCCTTCACCTCGCTCGGTTGATTGTAGATCAATCCCCTTTTCGGGGTGTCCACGATTCCAACCTAACTCCACTGGCGGCGGTGCAGGCGGCTACCACGGAGCCGTGGAGCCAGGGCCCGGTGGAAGGCTTCAACCATAAAATTAAGCGGCTAAAACGTCTGGGATATGGGCGAGCGCAGTGTGATTTGTTACGGAAACGGATTCTCCATGCCGTCGGCTAGCGCCGGGAGCGGCGCCTGACGCCTCCGCGCTCGGGGGGCTCGGCGGGATGTCGACGCGACGCGGTCGCTGTCATGCGACGGTGCTTGACGGAGACGATGCCCGCGTCGTCTGAGAATTCCCCGGCCTGTTGCACCAAACCTGCGCCAGAGCCATTAAGAGGGGTCTCCCGCACTTTTGGTGATCGTCGAGGAGTGTCCCAAAACGTCGACTGGGAATCGTTGCCACGGCGGCTTTTCCGAGCGAGACTGATGGTGCGCGTCGCTCCCATGCCAGGCGAGGAATTTCTCGTGATTGGAGATCACCAAAGCTGCGTCAGAGCCCTCTTAATACCCAGATTCATCAAAGGGGTTTCCCCATTTTCAGCATGAGGACTTCCCCACTTTCATCACGTGGATCGGGGAATGTGAGGATCCGGCCGTCAGGTGAAGACAGGAAACCTTGTCATCACCGTAAAGGAGGATCTTCAGGAGGGTATGATGACCCTGGCCCAACAAACCGAGGTCAAAGGGCTCCAACACAAGGCTTTGGCCCCAGTGCTATCGCGGCGCGCCTCGGCCTCGATCGCCAGACCGTTCGGAAAGTCCCTCGCGCAGGACGATTTCTCGCCCCAGCCCCCGCCCCTACGAGCTCCCCGACCGTCGACACGCGATCCCTATTACGCCGTGATGCAGCAAGGACTGGCGGAGGATGCCCAGACGTTCTATAAGCAACGCCCCACCACCACGGAGTGGGTGCTACTCCCCGACAGGCGGTGTCCCGGAATACCAAGTCGGCGGCCGGGCGTCACCATGCCGATCGCCTCCGGATCGGAACCCCGGAAGAGCGGCGCTCGCCAACGCGGAGCAAGGGCGCTCAGAAATCCTCCCGGGTTGCCGTCCTTCTCCAAGCCCCTCACGGATGGCCATGCCGTCTTCCGCATCTCAACCCGGAAGGCCATCAGCACAAGCCGGTGAGCCCGGCGTGACACCCGGAGCGGGGGACCGGAACGGCACGGCACCGCCCGGCGCACCTCATGTATGATGCGGCTTTCGGCCCGATCTGCAGGCGGCTTCTAAAATCGCGCGCATTGGGTCTGCGGGACGCCGGCCATCTCCCGCCATGCCCGTTCACCCGACCACCCCCCTGGGCGGGCGTCAGCCACCGGTCCTTCGCACCTCAGGCCCCCGCCCCCGCGGTCGGCGCTGCGACATGGCCAGCCACCCCGTGCACGGAGGGGGACCTCGAGGATCATGTCTCCGATTCGTCCAGAAGGTCCACCAATTCTGCCGCCAGACCCGTGTAGGTCGCCGGAGTCAAGGCCAGCAAATGCGCTCGATCCTCCGGAGCAATATCCAGGGCCGCGATCGCCTCCCGCATGACGTCTTGGCCAACCGCGCGGCCGCGCGTCAGGTCTTTCATCAATTCGTACGCGTCTGGACGCCCATTCTTGCGCAGCACCGTCTGGACCGCTTCGCTGAGCACCTCCCAGGCATCGTTCAAATCCTCCGCCATGCGGCCGGCGTCGGGTGTCACGCTCTGCAGCCCGCGCAGCGTGGCAACGACGCCGATCAGGGTATGCCCTAGTGCCGGGCCCACAGTGCGCAGGGCCGAAGAATCCGTCAAATCTCTCTGTAGACGAGAGATGGGGAGTTTGCCGGCCAGATGGTCCAAGAGACTGTTGGCCACCCCGAAGTTGGCCTCCGCGTTTTCGAACTGAATGGGATTGACTTTGTGGGGCATGGTCGACGAGCCCACTTCACCGGTCACCACACGCAGATGAAAATAGCCGCGCGCAATATACAGCCACATGTCCTTCACGAAGTCCAGAGACACCGCATTGAAACGCATGAGGTTCTGAAAGAGCTCCGCCATGTAGTCATGCGGCTCGATCTGCGTCGTCAGCGGGTTCAGCTGCAGGCCGAGACGGGTCACGAAGTGTCTGGCGATTTCAACCCACGGGGCCTTCGGGTAGGCGGCCAGATGGGCTCCCCAGGTTCCCACCGCGCCATTGAACTTGCCGAGGAACTCTGTCCGTTCCAGCTGTTTCAGCTGGCGGCGCCAACGCAGAACAAACACGGCCAGTTCCTTGCCCAACGTCGACGGGGTAGCCGGCTGACCGTGCGTCCAAGAGAGCATCGGCGTGGCGCGGGTCTGACGGGCCAAATCCGCCACCCGCTCCACCATCGCCCGCATTTTGGGCAGGAGTACCTGCTCCAAACTGTCTTTGAGCATCAGTGCGTACGCTAGGTTGTTGACGTCCTCGGAGGTGGCGGCGAAGTGGGCGAACTCGGCCCGGCCCTCGGGCCAGCCCAGCTCGGCCTGCAGGCGCTGGCGCAGGTAGTACTCGACCGCCTTCACATCGTGCTGCGTGGTGGCCTCGAGGGCCTTGACCCGCTCGGCGTCCCGCTGAGAAAACTTATCCACCAAACGGCTGAGAACCTGGTTGGCCGCCTCCGACAGTGGTGGTATCCCGGAGAGTGCCGGTGTGGACGCCATCTCGCGCAGCCACTCCACCTCCACCCGGGTGCGGTAACGAATGAGTCCCCACTCGGAAAAGTACGGGGCCAACGGCTCGGTGACGCTCCGATACCGGCCGTCAACCGGCGACAGCGAATCCAATGGCATGTCGAGTTGTCTCCCTCCGGCGCCAACTGGGACGCCACGTGGCCCGGTCGGATGCTGTTTCCTTCGGGGGCAGTCGGGATCGACTCCCCCAAGGAGTCCTGTAGAGATGGTCGCGAAGCGGCCTTCGCCTGTCAAGCCATGCCCCCGACGCGCAGGGAAGAAACGCGGCCGTCGTCCCCGGCACGGAGACTCGGCCTTCTCGTGGCCGCCCGATCGAGCGGGCGATGGACGCCAACACATCCGCATGTCGGACGGGGCGTGGCGCCGCCGCAATCCTCCGCCAAGCCGCGGCTGCCTGTTCGTGGGTCCGAACCTGAGCAGATCGGGGACGAGGCCGCCCCATCCACCCTCGAGAGACCCGTCGGATGGCCGTTCGGAGCGGTTCGGGAGCAACTCTCACGGCAGCAACCGGACGCTCAGCCTCACCGGCGGGGCTCCGCCGGCGTCTGACCCGATTACCGTGGTTCCGTCGGACGACGTCGTACCGCCCGGCGTCGCACTCCGTTCGCGGCTTCCGCGCTTCGCCTTCCTGTCGAGGCCTGACGCACGCTCTTCCAACAGCACACATCTTCTGTCGGCCTCGCTGATTATGCTCTCCCTGATTGGACGATCCACTCCAACAAGGCTCTCAGATGAAAAAGGAGGACCCCAGGATGCGCCAGTTCCCGATCCGGCGGCGGTGGATTCGACGGCTCTTGGCCTCTCGTAGCGGCAATGTCTTTATCGAAAACGGCATCTGGATCATCATCGTGGTACTGGCCATGATTTTGCCCATCGAGGCCTTGCGCAACGCGCTGGTCAGCGCTTTCGGTCAGATCGTGCAGAACCTCAATGCGATCCCGTAGCGCGCGGCGGGGGTCGGCTTTAGTGGAGGCGGCCTTAGCGCTGCCCGCGCTGCTCACGGCGGCGTGGATGCTTGTGGGCGGCGTTCAGTATGGTTTGTGGAAGATCGCCGCGCAGGCGGCCTGTGGCGCGGGGGCCCAAGCGCTTGCCGCCGGCGCCGCCCCGGTCCGCGCTGAATGGGTCACGTTGCAGGCCCTGCATGTCTCCGTGGCCGAGCATCCCGTGGTCACCGTGTCGGCGCAGGGCACCCTCGGCACCGTTCAAGTGGCCCTGGACGTCCCCACTGCCTGGGGATGGCTGCCGGTGTCCGCCGAGCAGACGGCGGTCCTGAGCACCCCGGCCGGGGAGCGTGGGTTCGTGCCATGAGGAGCCCTCGATCCCAACTCCGGCGCTCCGGCTTCGCGCTTGTGTGGGCCGCACTCCTGCTGGGACTGTTGCCCGTCACGACCGCCGTGCTGATCGATGCCGTCCAGGCCGCCGGGGTCGCGCAGACCGTCGACAGCGCTCTGATCGAAGCCTGGGAGGCGGCGGGGGCACCTACACGGCTGCCCTCCGCCGCTCAACTCACGGTGATGACCCAGGACTGCCAGCGTACGCTGCCGCCGTCAATCCACATGACGGCAACCGTGCGCGCCACGTCGGGCGGATTGGCCCTGCCCACGACCACCGCCCTCGTCATCCCATTGCCCGGTATGTCCCTGTTAACCCTGACGGCGCACGTCCCCATTAGGTGGTCGCCGTAATGGCCGCTCGGAACCGCGTCGGCTTCGCAGGGAGCCCGGTTACGGTGCGCCGCCCACGCGTCATGGGAGCGCGATGCCCTGCGGCCGGGAGCGCACGTGGCCGGGCACCCCGCGGGGCGCGGCCCTCGTCCGACCCGTGCTCTCTCTCGGAGCGTCGAGACGCTCGGAAGGGATGACAATCTTGGCCTTTCGCGTGGTCTGCGGACGCTCGCCGAGAGCATTGACAACATCCACCGCTTCGTAGAAGGTGGGTGGGGCGTCCTTCCCGGAGTGGATTCGGAACGGCGTCCCAATCGTACGACGGGGGTGCGTTTGTGATTTCGCACATCGTCTGGGACTTGGGCGACACCCTCAACACCCGACCGCCCGGCGGCCAGGACCGTCGGCCCCTTGACACGTACCCCGACATCACGCTCCGCCCAGGGGCCGAGGATGTGTTGAGCACCTGTCGCCAATGGGGGCTGGTCCAGGCGGTTCTCTCGGATACTGCGGTAACGGACACGGACGCGGCCCGCCGTCACCTGCGCCGGCTGGGTGTCGAGCACTACTTCTCATTTGTCTACGCCACAAAGTCTGAGTGGGATCCAAGCCGGCCCGGCAAACCGGATGCGCGCGTCTTCAGTTTGGTGCTTGACGCCGTGGGCGCGACCCCGTCCGCATCCGTTATGGTCGGAAACACGTGGGACACGGACATTCTGGGGGCCAACAGAAGCGGGTTGCACGCCATTTGGCTCGTTAATCCCGACGTCTCCTCGCGCCGTGATCGTGAGTCGCCGGTGTTCTGTCCTCCGTGGATCCTTCCCGTATGGGATTTGCCCGACGTTCTGTCGGCACTCCGGTTGCTGCGCGCCTCGGCTGTTTAGCCCCATCCCCTATGCTCAGCCCTCAATCTGCGCCGACCGCAGCGGTCGCTAGTGTGATGGCCCCTGGCCGTCAATTCATTCTGGATGCGCTATCATGAAAGAGGCCACTTCCCGGACATCCATGTCCACCGATGCAGGAGGCAAAGCGTGTGAGACGGCGGATGGGCATGATTCTCGCGACGGCCTTCACGCTTGGGCTGGCCGGGTGCGGCCTTGGGCAGCCGGCCAGCACGGCTCCGATTGTGGTGGGCCCGAGCAGCGGTTCCCGCTCCAGTGTTGGAGCGCCTACGACGCCGTCAGCACAGTCGCAGTCCGCGCCCAGTGTGCGTGCAAGCTCACCTCCGTCGCAGACGTCGACAGACCCCATGGATCGTGTGGACGTCGACCCCCGAGCCTATGTCCGGACCACCGGCGCGGTCGGCTTCGCTGTGACCTTCCAGGTAAAGGCGGGCACCGTACAAGTCGGACCCGGATGGGCTCTTCAAGGCTCCACCCTGGTCCAGCTTTATGGCGGGGGCACCCTCCCGCTTCCCTCGTCCATCTCGACGGGCACGCACTCCCAAGACCCTCGTTGGCCCATCCTGATCGCCGTCGCCGATGCGGGCAGCTGGAGTACCGCCACCAGTGCCGTGGTCGTGATCACGGTGCCGGCCGATTGTGGACCCGGATCCACGTTCGCCTATCCCTTAAGCGCTTGTCCGACCGGAGCCGATGGCCAGGGTCCGCCGGTTAACCTGACCAACGCCACGGCCACTTTGGCAACCGTCACGGAAACGGTCCAAGTGTATGTCAATGGCCAACTTCAACAGCAAACGTTTTCCGCGCCAACGTGGGTGCTATGGGACAATACGCTGCCGCAGATCACCTGGAGCGGCGGATCGTTCGGCGCCGGCACACCGCTGTACCAACCCTGACCAGGTCATTCTTGCCCGATTGCAGGGTCAGGCCGCCTTCGGTATAATACAGGCGAGCAGCCGAAGTGGCGGAATAGGCAGACGCGCGCGACTCAAAATCGCGTGTGGTAATCCCACGTGCCGGTTCAAGTCCGGCCTTCGGCACCAGATTCAGGGCCCGAAAGGGCCCTTTTTCTTGCGTCAGAGGACTCCAATTCCGCCCAACGCCATAGCGACGTATCCCAGTGCGTGCACGACGCCTAGCATCTTCAGCCAGTAGTCACGGCGGGTTTCGTCAGCCACGTCGCCCTGGTGCGTTCCCAGTGCGAGGATGGCGCCCAACACCCCCACCACTGTGGACCACCAAAACCGAGGGGACACGAAAACGCCGGCGACCGCTCCCAACAGGGCGGCCGTGAGTTGGTAGCCGGCGGCTACTTCCGCGCCGGGTCGGCCCAGCGCACGCTGCCAGAATGCCGGCGATGTCCGCTTGGGGGGGTGCGCCGCCCAGTCGCTGTCAATATCCACCAAGTGATGCTCCATCACCGAAGCGTTGCAAATAATGCCCTGCAAGATGCCGATCATCAGGAGTGCCGGCGTCACCCGCCCGCTGACCGCCAAACCCGCCGCGATAACCCCCGCTGTCATGGCCGGGAAGATGCCAAGCCACTCTCCCATCAAGGGTCGATAGCACAGGCGAAAGGGCGGAAAGCTGTACCCGATCCCGGCTGCCAACGCGACTAGGCCCAACAGCCAGAAGATCGGCCCACGCCACAGCGCTAAAGCGCCCAACAGCACCACGTAGGCCGCCAAGGCCACCATCACCGTCTCACTGATTCGGCGAACGTCCATCAGGCCCTCGCGCATGACGTGCGATCCGCCGGAGATCGTGCCGGGCGTCACCTGATCCGTGCCCGATTCCCAATCGTATAAATCGTTGAGCCCGTGGGTGATGTATCCCTGCAGGGCAATGCCGCCCACCGCCACCATGACCAGCGCCAGAAACCATCCGGACCGAAAGCCCGGTGCTGCCGCCAGTCCCAACGCCAACGTCGAGCCCGTCCAGATTGCCAGCTGCATTGGGCGCGCCAACCGGACCAATCCCTGCCACACGTTGCTGCCCCCTTTCGCTGCAGACCATGACGCCGCGCGGGGATCCGCCGACTGCGCGACCACAATCTGCTCGGCCGGTCTGGAAGTACTTCGTCGAGAGCTCGTAAGGATAGATTTCCCATGATGCCATGATTTCCCTGCTCAGGCAGACTTCTCCGCATACCTTTTCGGAGGATAAGCTCATACCCCCATGGATCCCCGACTGGCATGCCGGTCCTTGACCGCCCAGTGTTTCAGCGGGCAGCGATGGGTGCGGTCCACTCAGTCGGCACCCGTGCCGGGCTCGTAGCCGGCTGATGCCGCGTGACGCCGCAATGCCCCTTTCTTCTTCGCGGGCATCCGGCTCGGTGCACCACCCTTCAGACAAGCGGCTCCAGAGCGGGGAAAACGCCGCCACCCGTGTTCGGCCTCACAAATGCGCCCACCCCGCCCAAGCGGCCCCGGCCAGCGGCACCATGATCATGATCAACAGGCTGAAGAGCAGGGCGGCCGGCAAGAACGTACTCCACAAGGGAGCACTGGCCGCACGGGCCCGCGCCTCGTGCGCCAGCCGGGTCAAAGCATTCTGCGCTTGAGCGAAGGCGGCCTCGGGGTCCAGCCCGTGCCGCCACGCACCTTCAAGTGCCTGCACAATCATCCGCGCTTCGGGATAATTGTACGACTGGATGAATCGCTCGCCCGCCTCCGGGCGTCCCCCGGCCGTTCCCTCCACGAGACTGCGGATGCGCACACCCAAGATACCGGAGGGGCTGGCCTCTTCCACGGCCTCCAAGACATTCAGGCCAGCGCTGGCCAGCACGGCCACCCGTTGCCAAAATCGGCAGAGCGCCCAGCGTTCGATCGCGTGTCCGGATCGATCCGGCCACATGGAAACAACACCCAGTGCCACTAAAAGCCAGGCCGGAAACGACAGTCCTTCACGCAGCCACGCCGCCCCCAAGACCAGCCAAACCCATGGCCGCCATGTCGATGGCAACCCCAAGCCTTCCCCCAGAGCCAGCGCTGCCGCGCCCGCCCACACCCGACTCAGGATCATGGGGACATCCCTCCATTCGTCCGCCAGCCCAGCCACAGCACCACAGATTCCACGGTCGCCACCAGGATGACGGTGGCCTGCCCCAGACTCACGCCCACCAAGCCCGCATAGAAGGCGGGAAACGCGGCCCGGAAGCCGGCCAGCATCAGCCATGGCGCGCCGGTTAGCATCAACATGGAACCACGCGGACCCGCCAACGCATTGTCCAATTCCCAGCGCAGACTCTGCTCGAAGCGGATCTGTTGCACCAGCATGTCAATCACCCGCTCCGTCCGACCGCCATGCTGCTCCAGGGCGTCCAAGATGCCCGCCAGCCGCGAGTCCCCGTGCGGTTCATTCTGACGGCCTCCCAACCACGTCGCCTGATGCCACGAGACGCTCGAGGTTCCCAACTGGTCCAGGGCCAACGGCAAGGGCGCGCCGTCTCGCACAAGTCGTGCCAGGCTCATCAGCGCATCCTCCCACTCACTGTCCCGGCGGTCCTGCATCGCACGTTCTCGGCGGTAGCGCCTAATCTGCCCCAGCCCCACGCCCAGAATCAGCCCGGCCACGGCCAGTGTCGGTTGGCCCGTCACGACCGCACCCACACCCAGCAGAGCACTTTCCAGACCGGCTACGGGCACCCCGGCCAGCGCCACCGCCAACGTGGCCGGCCACACCCAACTAATCATCCATGTCCGGACAGTCCGGACGCCCTGGATCCTCTCGAAAAACCACGGTCGTCCGCCCCCTCTGCACCCGGTCGATTTCGCCAATCCGGCGCTGACCGTCCGACCCTCGGCGAACAAACACGATAACCTGCACCGCTCGCCATACTTCATCCAGCACCGACTCGTACGGCATCGCCACCGTGTTGCGCAGTGCGGCGCGGGCTAAACGGTGGATGGTGTCGGCACCCGGGCCGGGACTGTGCACCGTGGTCAGGCTCCCCGGATGGCCGGAACTCATGGCCTCGATCAAATCAAGCGCTTCCCCGCCCCGCACTTCGCCCACCAGAATCCGGTCGGGGCGCAGTCGCAGGGCTTGCAGGAACAGATCGTGGACGGTGAACCTCCCGGCCGTCTCCAGGGACACCACACCGGATCGGTGCAATTGCAGTTCGCGAACGTCTTCGATGGTGACTACACGCTCGGCGACCGGAATTTCCTCGGCCAGCAGGCGCATCAGGTGCGTCTTGCCCACGCCGGCCCCTCCGGCAATCACCACGTTGAGCCGATCGCGCACCGCTTCCTGCAGGAACGCCCACGCCGCCGGTGTGACGGCGCCCTCGGCCAGCAAGTCGTCGATCCCTGGCGGATGTTCACGGGCCCGCCGTATCGCCATCGCGGGATGCTGACTGACCGGGGGGATGATGGCAGCGATCCGGGAGCCGTCGCCCAGTCGCGCATCGACCATAGGGGACTCCGTGGTCAGACTGCGGCCGACCCGGGCGGCCAAGCGTTGCGCGAGGCTCTTCACTTCGGCATCGTCCAAAAACACCGACGGCACGGACCCAAGCTGGCCATTTCGCTCCACCAGCACCTCGTCGGAGCGATTGACCAGAATCTCCGTCACGGTGTCGTCCAGCAGCAACTCATCCAACGGGCCGAGTCCCGTAATCTGGTTGACCACGGAGCGGCGAACCAGCGTCTTGAGCTCCGGCGGATCCAACTCGCGGCTGGCCAACAGGGTGTCCACCGCCTCGGTCAAACGCTCCACACGGTCTGGTGTCCACACCAGGTAGCGGAGCAGATCCGGATGAGCGGTTTCTAGTGTTTGAGTCACTTCGGCAACCACGGCACTCATGGTCAATGGTGGAGCTTCGCGTGCCGACAACGGCGCCGCGCCGGGCCGGTGGCTGAAACGCGACGACATCAATTTCCTCCTCTATAAAGAATGACTGCGACAGTCCCAGGAGCGACCAAATGGGACCGCGCCTCGCCTGTCCTCACCCTTGCGCGCGATGCCGCTGCACCCAGGAGGCCATGTATTGTGGCCACACGAGCCAGGGCCGGCCCTTCACCGGTTCCTTCCGCCCTTCCGGGTCGGGCCAACGACTCCCCAGATACCGAATCGGCAGCGCGGGATCCGGGCGACTCCCAACCAGCCCCACCGTGACCGATCTGTTGAGATCTCGTACGGCGGCAAGAGTCTCGTGCAGACGATGAGCGGTCGCCGTCTCCGCCACGAGCACCAGCCCTTCCAGTCGGTTTAGCCACTGGGGTGCCGGCGCCTGACGAAAGTCGCGGCCCAAATCGACCAAAAGCCATCCATCCACGTGCTCCATCAGGGTCACAACAGCCTTGGAGTCCGGTTCGCGGGGCCAGGCGTCCCAGGGCGGCGGCGCCGGCACCAAGGGGATGGGCCGGGCACCCACACTGCTCAACCTGGAATAGTCCCAGCCCCGTTCCCATATATGGCTGGCCAATCGTTCGGTTAACCGCGCCTCACGCCAATCTGCATCTACCAGCAAACCACCGCGTCGTTCTCGCCGCATCCAGTGGCTCCACGCCAGAACCACCCGCGTGGAATCCCCCCCGACGCCCAGCACTCCCAGCAGACGGCTCTCCTGTCCGAACGGAGGCACAACCGCTATCCCATGCACCCAGCGTTGCAGGCGGTCTTCTGTCAAATCGCCCCGCCAGACCGTGACCGCCGTCTCCACCACGCGCCACGCTGGGGGTGGCGCGTCCTCCAGCCAGACGGCCACCGCAATGCCCCGTGCCGCCCATCGCTTCACGTCGTCGGGCGTCAGTCCCGGCATCTCCTGGGACACCAGGATGCCTCGGATACCTCCCCACTCCACCGCGTTTGCCACCCCGGCGGCCGAGGTGATCCACTGCCCACCCGCCTCAACAATCGCGTGCGCCAGCTCCTCATGGCTCGTTCCAACCACTATCCCGGCGGCTCCGCGCAACATCAGAACCCTCCCACATTGATAACGACCCATCCTTCGGTGGACTGGGCCGCGCGACGGGCCAAACCCACCACCACAGACTGGGGGCCGCTCACCTCAATCGTCCCGCCCACCCCGTCCAGTCCAGGTCCACTCACCGCTTGGACCAACACGGGCGGCGACAACCACACCCCCGACCGCGTTGCTTGGCCGAGGCGCACGACGTCTCCCGCCTGCAGCCCATTGATGGCTGCGATGCCCACGCTAAGGGTGACCGAGTCCTGCGGCCTTTCGGGTTCCGGCGTGAGATCCGAGGGCAGCAGCACCATTCCCGGCATCAACCCGACTTTGGCGTACTCGCCTTGTCCGGGGACCGATCCAGCAGGGATCGGTTCCCACTTCACATCGGAGCCGGTCACGCGTTGGCCGATCGGAACGGGTTGAACGACAACCCACCCACGCTGCGGTCCACCGGTCGCCACGCTCAGGGCGGCAAACAGTGCCGACGCCGCCAGCAAAGCCAGCTTCGGTCGGTCAGGCCATCGTGACATGCGCCTCCGCCTCCTGAATCAGACGCTTTTCCCATGGGCTGGCGACGATCCGGATAGGCAGGCGCGTCCGGTCGGCAATCAGCAGGCCCTCGCCCACTCCGGCCGCGTCCAGCAGTTCCGCCTCAGGCTGCGTCAAGCGGAACAGCCGCGACCAGTCGCTCAGCGCCTGGGGATGCGGCTTCAGGAGCAGGACCAGGGGACTGTTGCGCAGGCACACCAGCGCATTGGGAGTTCTGAGGGCATCTTCCGCGTCCTGCGTCACCAGCATCAGGGTCGTGCGCCACTTGCGGGCCCGACGATACAGTTCTTCCAGGTAGGAGGCGAGCCGTGCATGGATCAAAAGCCGCCACGCCTCGTCAAACACAACCCACCGCGGGCGTCCGTCCTTCAAGGTTGTCAGGACATATTCAACCGCGACCAGATACGCCGCCGCCCGGAGGCTGTCCGGCACCTCAGACAGATCCACCACCGTCAGACCTGACGGGGGCAGAGCTTGGACTCCTTGGCCCATGGCTGCGGTCCATCGTTCCAAATCCGCCTCGACACGGTCCGCGGCCCGCGGCAGCTCTGCGCGAATCTGCCGTCCCCACTCGACCAGGGTCAGGTCGTCCTGCCGGTAAAGGTGGCGGACCAGCGCCCGCCGGATCGCCGTAGGCAGGGATCCGCTCAGCATTTCGAGCCAGGCCACGCCAAATTCCGCCCGGCGAGCTCGCTCCCCTGCATCAGGGCCGATGCGAAACAAGGGGTTTAAGCCAATCCCCTTGCCCACGGTCAGGAGACCGGACGGGCCAGCCAGACCCCGATACTCGCCCTCCGGGTCAATGACCACGACGGGTCGCCCATGATAGCGGGCGCGCAAGACCAAGAGCTTCGTGGCGAAGCTCTTGCCCGCTCCCGACCATGCTGCTGTGAAGCTGTGCGGCGCTGGCAGCAAGTCGCGGTTGATCACCACCGGTGCATGACTGGTCGCGTGCTCCCCCCAGACCTCGCCGCCGGGATCCTGACGATCATCTCCTACCAAAGGGAACAGCGTTGCCGCCGCCTGGGTGTCCATGTCACGCTGCCCCCGATAGGGAGCCGATCCCGGCAGCGTGGCCCGAAACTGGTCCACTTGCTGAAACCGACCCCGCGAGAGCGGCATCATCAATCCTTCGGCCAGACTGATCACGGCGTCGGTGCGACGGTCCAACTCCTCCCGAGACCGCCCCTGAACCACGAGCGCCAAGCCGACTCGCACCATTCGCGAACGCCCGCTGGCCAAGTCGCGTCTCAGAGCGTCCGCATCATCAATGGCCTCCATTTCCCGAGGATCGCTCAGCCGGCCGGCACGAAGCGCCGCTTGCTGAGCGCCCCGGTTCCAGACCAGGCGGCGCGTCAACCGCGCCACCTGGTCCGAGGAAGCCAACGGACAGAAATACAAGGAAGCGGCCAGCGTGTCCGGGCCCAAAATCAGCGGCAGCACCCAGCCCGGATACACCTCCCGCGGCCACCCGTGTACCGCCAGCGATCGAACCAGCCGGTCGTCCAGCGCCAGAAGATCGGGATGCACTTCCACCGCGTCCGGCCAGCAACTCGCCAACCGACGCCGGCGGGCTACCAAGTCGCCAACGCCTGGCGATCCCACGACCACATCACCCCCTCCTGGGGCGAGCGCCCATTGAGAAAGGCGAACACAAATCGGTACAGTTCCTCGGTGGTCAACCGACGCACGCTCACGCCCAGCGTCCGCATCCCCTCGGCGACTACGGCCTGACGGCGGTCCAATTCGCGTTCCGCTTCCTCCCACAGAACCTCTCCCCGCCGGGTGGGACGACTCCGCGTATCGCTGCCGTACCAGGACAAGACAATGAAGAACCGTCGCCGCTGCAGCTGTTCCAGATGGGCCGACTCCTCCAGAAACCGCACATAATCACCCAGAGCGGGTCGCAGATGCGGTTCCAACTGGTTCTCGTGCGCTTTCATATCGGCCAGGTATTCGTCGAGTCGCAGCGTGTCGGTTCGTACGAGGATTTGAATCGGAAACAGCAGACCGTTCAAGAAGCGGCTAAACCCCAGGGTCAACGCCTGACGCTCTCGTTCGCTGCGCAGGGCGAAACCCACCGGTGAGGCTTCCATAACCGCCAGATAGCGATCGCGATCGAGCAGGCAAAGGCCACCACCAATCGCTCGAATGGGAAAGAGCCGGGTCATGGACATAGGCATGAAGGCTCACCTCATCATCCAGAATTAACGGAGCGATGAATCGACGAGGCGCTAGAAGATATCGAGCCAGCACCAGGGCCCAGACCCATCCCGGGTCATCTTCATAGCGAGCCAGCAACACGCCGGTCACAATCCCGATGACTCCCACCCCCAACCACACATGGGGGGTGCGATGCATGTAGAGTGTGACCGCCAGGCCCAAACCGCCCAGCAACACCGCTGCCGAACCCAAAGGAATGCCCAGCAGCACCGTCGCCTCGTCAATCAGCGGCAAAGGGATGCGCGTTGTCACCATGGCAGGATCCGAACGGGGGTCGCATCCCCCACCCCCAAGAGCCGTCGGAACTCATTGGGGACGCGCGCCATAAACCAGAGACCACCGGCCGCCACCAGCATGGTACCCAGGTCCGTCGCCTCCCCGATATAGCGACCTGTCAGCCACCAAGCCGCAGCCTGGGCCGCCTGCGCGAACGACAGCGCCGTCAGCTCACGCAACGCGCGTGAGAGTTTCTCGTCGCGTCCCGTCGCCACCCACCCAAGCGCCATCCAAGGAGTCAGGGCCGCCAACCAAGCAATGTGGATCCATCGCACCACATACACCACACTCAAGTATCCGATCAGCACGATGAGAACCAGCGCCAACCCGATGAGCAGAAGCGGCGATGCGGCCAAGAGCCCGGGGCCCCAGAGGCTGGTGCTCCATGGCGACGCGAGCAGTAATGTCACCACATCGTTGTTCCACGTCAAGAGCAGCTGAAGCCCCGTGGGCACAACAGTCATCAGCATAGCCGCCACAACACCGCGTAGCAGAATCGCGCTCCAAGGCTCCACCGTTTGACGCCGGATCATCGGCGCCCACACCGCCATCAGGCTACCCGCCACCACGGCCGCGCCCAAGGTGGCCAGCGCCAAATCCCTGGACCAGCGCAACAGAACCACCGCCGCCGGGCTCCACAGCATCGGGCGAAATACCACCACTCGCAGAACCGCGGTCGCTCCGGAGAGCATCAAACGCAGGAGCTTTTGCGATCCGAAGTCCATCCAATCGGCGATCGGATTCATCATGACGCGATATACTGCAGCAGATTTTTGACCACATCCACCATCAACACCAGCAGGAGGCCCAGGGCCGCTCGACCCATCACGCCCTTGGCCGCTTCCACACTGCGCGGCGACGAGGCAACCATGTAGCGAACGCCGCCATACACCATCACCAGCGTGAAAAGTCCGCCCGACAGAGTCACCAGCAAGCCGGTCAACCGTGACACCACGTCCAACAGATGCGCGGTCGGCATCGCTCCCCTCCCCCGCTCGGCCATCTCCATGACCGCCACGCGAGCATGGTAAGGGAAGTCCCATGAAGATTTCGTGTGCAACTGGGCGGGCCGGAGAGCGCTTGGACCAATGAAGCCGCCCAGTTAGGACGCGCAGTCCGCTGGTTTTCGACTCCGTTCGCCTTCATTACCAAAACCGGCGACATGTCCGTTACGGGTCAGGGGACACGCCCTTGGACAGGGGCTCACGGCGCTACGCCTGCTCTCCCCGCTGCGCCATACGTCGTGCCAAGCGTTCCTGCCGGCGGGCCTCCGCTTCCTGAAACCGCCGCTCCTCCTCCGCGGTGGTCAACACCAGCGGCGGAATGGCGGCCGGGCGGCCGTCGGCATCGACGGCGACGAATGTCAGATAGGCCGTGCTGGTCGCCGTCCGCGTCCCCGAGAGGAGATCGTCGCAGAACACGTTGACCTGGACCTCCATGGACGTGCGTCCGACCCAATTCAGGTGGGCCTCCAAATGGACCACCTGGCCCACACGAATGGGATGTCGGAAGTCTACGCTGTCCATCGAGGCCGTGACCGCCACCCGCCCCGCGTGTCGCGCGGCGGTAATGGCTCCGGCCAAGTCGATGAGGTGCATGACCCGTCCACCCAATATATGCCCCAACATGTTGGAGTCGTTCGGCAGAACCAGCTCCGTCATTTCCGTGTAACTCTGCGCGACGGTTTTGCCCGTGACCGCCCCCATCGATCTCGCCCCCTCCCGCACCGGCTCGCATATCCAAGCGTTTCCTAGTCTACCCTACCGGCCATGAGCGTGAAATCAGGAACCTCTCGCACTCCAACCGCTTCCAGCCACCACGTGCGGAGGCGGCATGCCTTCCAGCGGGATTTAGGCGCGGCCCAGCTGTCGCTGCTCACGCTGGGCGGCGTCATGGGCTCGGGGCTGTTCCTGGCCTCAGGCATCGTGATCACCCGCTCCGGCCCGGCGGCCCTTTTAGCCTTTGGATTAGGATTTGTCGCCATGGGCCTGGAGATATGGGCGTTGGCGGAAATGTCGGCCCAGGACCCGGCCCCGGGATCGTTTCTGGTGTATGCCCAGCGCGTGTATGGGCCCGGGTTGGTGTTTGTCGGCGGCTGGGTGTTTTGGTTCTCCAGTGTTCTCACGATGTCCAGCGAGGTGACTGCCGCCGCCTTGTTTACGCGCTGGTGGCTCCCGACGGTTCCGCTCTGGGTCTGGGCGCTTGTCTATTCCACCGGCATCGTGGCGGTCAACTTTCTGTCCGTGCGCGGTTTCGGGACCATCGAGGCCGTCATGTCCGGGGTGAAGGTGGGGGCGGTGCTGGCGTTTCTGCTCTTTCTGGGTCTGGTCGCCTGGGGCCCGTGGGGACACCATCCGCTCTTCGCCGCCAGCCCGGCGCTGGCGCATGAACACTTCTGGCCCACCGGAGCAGCCGGCCCGCTGTCCTCGCTGGTATTAGTGCTGTTCGCATACGCCGGCACCGGCGTCATCGGTCTGGCGGCCGGTGAGACAAAAAGGCCCCGACTCACCATCCCGATGTCGCTGTGGACCACGCTGCCCCTTATCCTGGTGATGTATATGGGCTCCATCCTGGCCATCCTCTGGGTAGTACCCTTCCATCGGGTCACCACCACGTCCAGTCCGTTCGTGCAAGTTCTACGTGCCACCGGAGTCCCCGTCGTGGGCGGGTTGATGAACGTGGTGCTGCTGTTTGCGGTGCTCTCCACCATGAATGCGGCCCTCTACAGCAACAGTCGCGTGCTGTACTCCCTCGGGCGAAGCGGACAAGCACCGCCGATGGTGGCTCGTCTGAACCGGCGCGGCATCCCCGGCGTGGGCATCCTGTGGTCTGCGGGGCTGCTGCTGCTCACCATCATCCTCGCCTACCTGCTTCCCCAGCGTGCGTACAGCTATCTCGTGACGGCCACGGGCTTTCAGGCCATGTTCATCTGGCTCCTGGTGCTCATGACCCATCTGCGCTATCGGCCCTACCTCGAGCGTCAGGGCCCGTTGCCGTTTCGTCTCCCCGGCTATCCGTGGACGACGTACGCCACACTGGCCATCGTGGGACTGGGCATGGCGGCCGCGCCGCTCGCCGCGGGCGAGCGGGTGGGCCTCATGGCGGCCGCGGGCTTCATCGTCGCCATGGGTGTCGTGTACGTGGTCATTCGCCGGCGCCGACCACCGGACCCACCCCAAGCGCAAGAGCCCGTCTGACGCCGCCGGTTCACGGGAGCGGGACCGGGCTAGCGGCGGACCAGCGTGAGCACGGTCTCCACGTGATCGGTGCGGGGAAACAGGTCGACGGGCGCCACGGTGCGCACCTCGTAGAGGCTCTGCCACAAGGCCACGTCCCGCGCCAGCGTCTCCGGATCGCAGCTCACATAGATGATGCGGGATGGCGCGGCGTCCAGCAGGGTCGCCGCCACGACCGGCCGAACGCCGCTCCGCGGCGGATCCAGCACCACCAGGTCCGGACGATAGCCGCCCTCAATCAGCGCCGGCAGCACCTCTTCCACCGCGCCGGTGCGAAACTCGATCGCAAGGCCATTGTCCCGAGCGCTGGCCCGCCCGCTGGCGACGGCGCGCGACGAAGACTCGACGGCCGTCACCCGATAGCCCGCCCGGGACATCAAGAGTCCCAGCACGCCCACACCGGCATAGAGATCGAGCGCCAGCCGTCCCCGGCCGGGTCCCACCTCCTCGGTCATCACGTCCAGCAGCGACTCCATCTGCCCGGGGTTGACTTGGAAAAACACGTCGGCGCCCACCTCGAAGACCATGCCGGCCAGCTGCTCGTGGAGGACCGGGCGTCCCGCCAAAGTTTCTGCCGGGCCCCCGAGAATTTTGTTCGTGCGCTCACGCTGGACGCTGAGCGCCACCCCCTGCAGATGGTCCACAGCCGCCATCAGACGCTCGGCCCAGACTTTGAGGCGTGGGTCGCGGCGCGTCACCACCACCAGCACGACCGTCCGATGGTCCGTATGACTCGCGCGCAGCACCAGGTGACGCAGAACGCCGCGGCCGCCGACCTCGTCATAAGGCTCCAGCTTCAACGCGTTCGCGGCCAGAACCGCCGCCGACAGAAGGTCGTCCAGCATGGGGTCTTGAATCAGGCACCGGTCCGTCGCCACCACCTGGTGACTCTTGCGGCCATAGAGGCCCAGGGCCGCCTGACCCGGCGTTCCCGTCCACGGAAAGGACGCCTTGGTGCGATAGCGGTACGGATACTGGGGCGCGCGCAGAGGAGCGACGTGCGCCTCGACGCCGCCGATGCGGGCTAAAGCCTCCCGTACCCGGTCCACCTTGTAGGCGCCTTCCGCCTCATAGCTCCAGTGCTGGAATGTGCAACCGCCGCACTCCCAGTACACGGGACAGGGCGGCAGCCGCCGCTCCGGACTGCGATCGAGCACGGCGACCGCCTGGCCCCGAGCGTAGCGCGCGTGGTGCTCGCCAATACGGGCCTCGACGATTTCGCCCGGGAGCGCCCCGCCGATGAAGGCAACCCGCCCATCGGGCAAGACAGCCACCCCTTCGCCGTTACGCCCCATCCTGTCCACCTTGAGGTGCAGCGGTTCCGTCTCCGGGGTCATAGCGAGCCCTCCCGGTCTGCCAACCGTCGGCGCAGAAGTTCATTCAGCACGGCCGGTTGGGCCTGCCCGCGCGTGGCCTTCATCACCTGCCCCACCAGAAATCCCAGCGCACGCTCCTTGCCGGCATGATAATCCGCCACCACGTCGGGGTGATCGCGCACGACCTGCTCAACCATCGGCTCAAGTGCCGCAGCGTCGGCGACGACCGCCAGGCCCCTATCGGCCACGATGGTTTCCGGGTCGGCACCGGTCTGGTGCATGACCTCCAGGACGTCCTTGGCCATGCGCCCCGACAGCCGCCCGGCCTGAACCAGACCCAGCAGCTTGGCCAGCTGGCGGGGCGAGACCGGACTGTCGCCAAACCCCTGGTGACTCGCGTGCAGGAGCCGCGACAAATCTCCCAGCATCCACTGCACCACGCCGCGAGGCTCCGCTCCGGCTGCCAACGCCTCTTCCAGGTAGTGAACGCTCGCCCGATCGCCAACCAGAATCTCCGCGTCCTGGCGGCGGATGCCCCAGTCGTGGAGTCTGGCCAGCCAGTCCTGAGGGAGGGCGGGCAATTCGTGCCTCACCTGTTCGATCCAAGCCGGGTCCAAGTCCAGCGGGGGCAGGTCCGGCTCCGGAAAATATCGGTAGTCGTTGGCCGCCTCTTTGCTGCGCTGGCTCAGCGTCCGGCCGCTGGCGTCGTCAAAGCCGCGCGTCTCCCGCTCGACCAATCGGCCGCTGTCGAGGAGTTCGCGTTGGCGGGCGACTTCATATTCCAATCCGCGCACGACGTTGCGAATCGAGTTGATATTTTTCAACTCCACCCGAGGCAGGTCTTCCAGGACACCTTCAAAAGCCGGCGGCTTCAATGACACGTTGGCATCGCACCGGAGAGAACCCTCCTGCATGCGAAGATCCGACACGTCCAGATAGGACAGCACGCGGATGAGCGCGTGCAGATACTGGCGGGCCTCTTCCGGTGACCGAAGATCCGGCTCGCTCACGATTTCAATCAAGGGGATTCCCGCCCGGTTGAAGTCCACCGCGGACCGCTCGGCCTCCCACAAGTTGTCTCCCTCGTGGTTCAGCTTGCCGGCTTCCTCCTCGATGTGGATGCGGCGAATCCGCACCACGCGGTCATCCTGCCCGCTCAGCGCCACCGCGCCCCATTCGGCCAGCGGTTCATCGTACTGAGAAATCTGATACCCTTTGGGCAAGTCGGGGTAAAAGTAGTTCTTGCGATCAAACTTGGAGCGCGCATTGACCCGGCAGCCCAGCGCCAGAGCGGCTCGCGCCGCCAAGCGCACGGCCTCGCCGTTCAGCTGCGGCAGGACGCCGGGGTATCCTAGGCACACCGGACACACCACGGTGTTGGGCGGCTCGCCAAAGGTCGAGGGACAGGCACAAAACAGCTTACTGGCCGTCTTGAGCTCCACATGGACCTCAAGTCCGATGATGACCTCCGCCCCGTTGTCCAGGACCATCAGAACCCTCCTTACCCTCCCTGCTCCCCTGACCTGACGCGCGGTTTATACCGGGTCGGGCCAGCTGAGGGGGGCGAATGCCTCCTCCAACACGGTGCCGAATTGAAAAAGCCGCGCCTCTTGCAGCGCGGGCGCGATCAGCTGCACGCCCACCGGCAATCCCCCGACCGTTCCCGCCGGCAGCGACAGGGCGGGCAGGCCGGCCAAATTGACCCCCACCGTGAAGAGGTCGGACAGGTACATGCGCCACGGATCCGCCAGCCGCTCGCCCAACCGGAACGGTTGGTCCGGCGTGGTGGGGGTCAGCAGCACGGACGCCTGTTCAAAGGCGCCCGCAAAGTCATCGGCAATGGCCCGGCGCACCCGAGCGGCTTGCCGATAGTAGGCATCAAAGTACCCGGCCGACAGCGCGAACGTGCCCAGCATGATGCGTCGCTGTACCTCCGCGCCGAATCCCGTGCGGCGTGTCTCATCATACTGCTGGTACAACCCGTCCGCGGCCACTCGGAGCCCATAGCGCACCCCGTCGTAGCGGGCCAGGTTGGAGGAGGCCTCGGCGTTGGCCATGACATAATATGCGGGTAGCCCGTACCGACTGTTGGGGAGATGCACCCTCGCCACCTTGGCGCCCGCCTCCCGAAGAATGCGCTCCGCCCGCTCCATGGCCTGAGCCACCGGAGCATCCAACCCCTCGAGATACTCTTCCACCACACCGACGGTGAGGGACTTCACACCCTGGTCCAATGCGGCGGTCCAGTCCGGAACCGGCGCGGCCAGCGAGGTCAAATCCCGCGCATCGTATCCCGCCATCACCTGCAGCAGGCGCGCGGCATCCTCAACGTGGCGCGTCAGGGGACCAATCTGATCCAGCGACGAGGCGAACGCCACCAGACCGTAGCGCGACACCCGTCCGTAGGTGGGTTTCAGACCGACAACCCCGCAGTAGGCCGCCGGCTGACGAATGGATCCCCCCGTGTCCGATCCCAGCGCAGCCGCCGCCGACCCGACGGCCACCGCGGCCGCCGAACCGCCGCTGGAGCCGCCGGGTACTCGCTTTGGGTCCCACGGGTTGTGGGTGGGCCCATAGGCGGAATGCTCGGTGGACGAGCCCATCGCAAATTCGTCCAAATTGGTTTTGCCGATGATGATGGCCCCGGCATCCGAAAGACGGACCGCTGCGGTGGCCGCATACGGAGAGCGAAAGTTTTCCAAAATGCGTGACCCGGCGGTGGTGGGGCCGTCCGTCCAAACGATGTTGTCCTTGAGGGCGATAGGCACGCCGGCCAGCGGCAACCGACTGCGCTCCGACAGTGGCAGCCGGTCTATCTGCTCCGCCCGCCGATGCGCCTCGTCCGCCAGCACCGCCAGATAGGCGTGCACCGTTCCCTCCGTACGCACCAGCCGATCGACATAAGCATCCACCACATCCCGCGCGCGCGTCCGACCGGACCGCACCCCGGCCGCCATGGCCCCGATGCTGTCCTGCATCACGGCGCCTCCACGATGCGCGGGACCACAAACTGTCCCGCCGTCTGCTGCGGCGCACGCGCAATCAGGTCCGCTGCCCCCGGCCACGACTCGACCACATCCCGACGCAAATCGCCGACGCCGCAGGCCGGCAGCTGAGCCGGCGAGAGCGAAGAGACGGGTGCCTCGCTCAGCACCGCCACATGCTCCAACACCGAGGTCAGTTCCCCCACCATGCGCACCGTGTCTTCAGGCGAAAGGGCCAAGCGGGCCAACCGGGCCACCGCGCGCACATCACCGACCGAAAGTCGCATTGCCGCTCCCCTCTCCCATCCTGCCCAGTCTGTGATTATACCGGTCGCGGGACCTCACGGCAAAAGCAGGGGGCGGGCATGAGCCCACCCCCTGCTTTTGTGACCGGGTTACCGAAAGTGGCATGCCACCAGATGACCCTCCCCCGCCTCATGCAGCAGAGGCACCTCAACCTTGCACACGTCCTGAGCGATGGGGCAGCGCGTGTGAAAGCGGCAACCCGACGGCGGGTTCACCGGACTCGGCACGTCCCCCGTCAGTATGATCCGCTCCCGCCGCATGGCCGGGTTGGGAATGGGAATGGCCGAGAACAGCGCTTCCGTGTACGGATGCAAAGGCTTGCGATACAGATCGCTGGCGTTGGCCGTTTCCACCATCACGCCGAGGTACATGACGCCCACCCGATCGGAGATGTGGCGGATGACGTTGAGCCCGTGCGCGATGAACAGATACGTGAGCTTGAACTCCGCCTGCAGCTGCTCCAGCAGGTTCAGAATCTGCGACTGGATGGACACATCCAACGCGGACACCGGCTCGTCGGCGACAATCAGTTTGGGGTTGAGCGCCAAGGCCCGTGCAATCCCGACGCGCTGGCGCTGACCGCCGGAGAATTCGTGCGGGAACCGACGCATATGATACGAGGCGAGGCCCACCACTTCCAGCAGATGGCGCACGCGCTCCTGCCGTTCGTGCCCGTTGCCAATCTTGTGAATCGCCAGCGGCTCCTCGATGATCTCCCCCACCGACATCCGGGGATTGAGCGAGCCGAACGGGTCCTGAAAAATGATCTGCATCTCCCGGCGCATGGCCCGCATCTGGGTCTTGTTGAGCCGCAGCAGATCCTGGCCTTCAAAATAGACCGAGCCGGCCGTCGGCTCCACCAAACGGAGCACCGCGCGCCCGGTGGTGGTCTTGCCGCATCCCGATTCGCCGACCAAGCCCATGGTCTCGCCCGGACGAATGTCAAAGCTGACCCCGTCCACGGCGTGCACATAGCCCACCGTCCGCGAGAACAGTCCCCCGCGAATGGGGAAGTGCACCTTTAAGTCCCGCACCTCAAGCAGATTGCCGCTTGTGTGGGGGCGTTGCTCTTCCAGTACTGCGCTCATGACACCGCCTCCTGTCCCGGTTCTGCGTGCAGCCAGCAACTGACCTTGCGGCCGTCGCCCACCTGAGCCAACACGGGAGCCTTTTGCCGGCACACGTCCATCGCATGCGGGCACCGCGGCGCGAAGCTGCAACCGGGAGGAAGGTGCATCAAGTTGGGCACCGTGCCTTCGATGACATGCAATGTCGAGTGCGCCTCCTGATCCAGCCGCGGAATGGAGGCCATCAATCCCTGGGTGTACGGGTGAAGCGGCTCCCGGAACAGCTCCAGGGTGGGTGCCTCTTCCACCACTTTCCCGGCATACATGACGATGACGCGGTCGGTCATTTCGGCCACCACGCCCAGGTCGTGCGTGATCAGCATAATGGCGGCGTGAAACCGGCTCTTCAGGTCCTTCATCAACTCCAGGATCTGCGCCTGGATGGTGACGTCCAGGGCCGTGGTGGGCTCGTCCGCGATTAACAGCTTGGGGTTGCAGGACAGGGCCATGGCGATCATCACCCGCTGGCGCATGCCGCCCGACAATTGGTGAGGATACTCGCGCACCCGTCGCTCGGGCAGCGGTATGCCGACCAGGCGCAACATTTCGATCGCGCGGTTGATGGCTTGCCGCCGGTCCACCCGTTCGTGCAGCTGCACCGCCTCGGCTATCTGGTCTCCCACGGTGTAAACCGGGTTCAGCGAGGTCATAGGCTCTTGAAAGATCATGGCGATGTCGTTGCCCCGAATTTTGCGCATATCGTCCACAGACTTCTTCAGCAGGTCCTCTCCCTGAAACAGGACCTCGCCGGCGACGATTTTTCCGGGGGGCGACGGTACCAGCCGCATGACTGACAGCGACGTGACGCTCTTGCCGCAACCGGATTCTCCCACGATCCCCAGTGTTTCTTCCTCGTCGACATAGAAGCTCACGTTGTCGACGGCTTTGATGACCCCGTCATCCGTGCTGAACTGGGTGGTCAAGCCACGCACTTCCAAAACCCTCTGCGCCACAAGCCGCGCTCCTTTCACCACTTGGGTCCCTGCTGCGGCTCGATCCCCGAGACCCAGCGGGCCGGTACGGTTCCCGCCAATTAATTGCCGTTAATTATAAGCGCGACCTGAATTTCAAACAACGGCGCCCAACCTTTCCGCGCCCGCCAAATTTAGGACTTGGCGCCATTCGCCGTGCGTCGCCAAAACTCCTCTTCATCAATCACCGGCACACCCAACTCCTGCGCCCGGGCCAGCTTTGACCCCGGCGCCGATCCGGCCACCAGCAGGGTGGTCCGCGACGACACCGTGCTGGCCACCCGGCCACCCAGCGTCACCACCAGATGTTCGGCGGCCTGCCGACTCATGCGCTCCAACGTGCCGGTGATGACAATGGTCTGGCCGGTCAGAGGACCGTCGGCGCCCGTCCGCGGCTCCTCCTGATTGACCCCCGCCTCCACCAGGTGCTGCACCCGCGCACGCTGGGTCGGATCCCGGAAGAATTCGGCCACCGACTGCGCCAGCACCGGGCCGACTCCCGGGATTTCGGCCAATTCCTCCTCCGGGGCGTTCATCAGCGCCTCCAAGCGTCCGAAGCGCCGTGCCAGACTCAAGGCCGCCTTCTCCCCCACATGCCGAATATTCAAGGCAAATATCAGCCGCGAGAGCGGCCGCCGCCGACTTTCCGCGATGGCGGTCAAGAGGTTGCGGGCCGCGATGTCTCCGAATCGCGGCAAGGCCGCCAACGTGTCTCCGTCCAGTCGATACAGATCGGCCGGTTCTTGCACCAACCCCGCCGCCAGGAGGGCGTCGACCGTTTTTTCGCCCAGCCCGCCGATATCCATGGCGCCCCGGGAGCCGAAATGGATCAAGGACTCCCGCCGCTGCGCGGGGCATCCCCACTGATTGGGGCATCGCCAGGTCGCCTCTTCGGCGTCCCGCACCAACGGCGTTCCGCATTCCGGGCACTCGCGCGGAAACTGGAACGGAACCTCCCGGCCGGTGCGCAGTTCAGTCAGCACCCGCACCACTTCAGGAATCACCTCACCGGCTTTGCGCACCTCGACGCTGTCCCCTACGCGCACATCCAAGGCCTGGATGATGTTCGCGTTATGCAAAGACGCACGCGTCACCGTGGTGCCTTTGAGGCGGACCGGTTCCAGGTCCGCCGTCGGCGTGACGGCGCCGGTCCGGCCCACGGATAGCGCAATGCCCAGCACCCGGGTGACGGCGATTTCGGCCGGGTACTTGAACGCCACCTGCGCCCGGGGTGACTTCTGGGTGTGTCCCAGCGCCCGCGTCATCTCCAAATTGTTCAACTTCAGAACCAGCCCGTCGGTTTCAAAGTCCAAGTCGTGGCGTCGAGATTCCCAGACTCCGATGAAGGCAACCAAGTCCGCGAAGCCATGGCAGAGCGCCCAATGCTCTTCCACCGGAAGACCCCATCGCCGCAGTGTTTCCAAAGTCTGGGCCTGGGTCGCGGGCAGTGGATTCTGATGCCGAATCTCATAGAAAAAGGCCTGGAGTCCCCGACCCCGGGTTACTTCCGGATCCAGCTGGCGCAGGGACCCGGCGGCCGCATTGCGGGGATTGGCGAACAGGGCCTCACCGGCGGCCAGGCGGCGGGCGTTCAGCGTGGCGAACCCGCTTTTCGGCAGGTAGATTTCTCCGCGAATCTCCACGGTGACCGGCTCGGTCAACACGGCGGGAATGGCGTCGATCACGTGCACATTGGCCGTGACGTCCTCGCCTTGAAGGCCGTCGCCCCGCGTCGCGGCCCGCCACAGCCGGCCGTCTCGGTAATCGATGACCACGGAAAGCCCATCGATCTTAAGCTCCGCCACGTAGTCCGGCTCTCCGCCGACAGCCTCCACCATGCGCTGGTGAAATTCTTTAAGCTCCTCTTCCGAGCGCACGTTGGCCAAGCTCAGCACCGGTTCGTCAAACACGACCGTCTTCAAATCGCCGGCCGGGCGACCGCCAACCCTTCGCGTGGGGGAATCCGGAGCCGCCAGGGCCGGATAGGCCGCCTCCAGCTGCATCAATTCTTGGACCAGCGCATCGTATTCGGCGTCACTCACGGCCGGATTGTCCTGGACGTAATACCGCCGGTCGTAGTCGCGAATCAGATCGGCGAGCCGCCTCATGCGCTCTCGCACTTCGGCCTCGCCGCTCACGCTTGCTCGCGCTCCAACTGAGCGTAGCGAGCCAGCAGCGAGCGCACCCCTCCACCGGGAAACGCGACGGTCACCTCCAAGTCCTCACCCGCGCCCCGCTGCGCCACCACGGTCCCCCAGCCAAACCGCGGATGACGGACACGCTCGCCCGCCGCAAACACTTCCTGACCCACCGGGCGGGACACCCGGCCGGGACTCGGGGAGCGGACCACGCTCTCGCGTACGTCGTCCGGAATCTCGGACAGAAACCGCGACGCGGCGTTGTTCATGGTGCGCCCGTTCATGGTGCGCTGGCGGGCGTGCACCAGATGCAGGCAATCGCGCGCACGCGTGATGCCCACATACATCAGTCGGCGCTCCTCCTCCACATCGCCGTCCTCCACCGAGCGCAGGTGGGGCAGGACGCCTTCTTCCAAGCCGGTCAAGAACACGGCCGGAAATTCCAAACCCTTCGCGCTGTGCAGCGTCATCAGCCAGACGCCACCGGTCGCCTGGGTTTGATCCAAATCCCCCAGCAGAGCCACCCACCCGAGGAAGTCGCCCAATTCCCCGAGACCCTGATCCTCTTCGAACCGTTTGGCCTCCGAGGCCAGCTCGCCCAAATTCGCCAGCCGGTCCTCCGCCTCGTGAGTCGCCTCTCCCCGCCAAAACGGAGCCAGTCCGCTCTCCTCCGCCACGGCCAACACCAGGTCGGTCAACGGCACTCCGACGCGAGCCCGCCATCCCTCAAACAGTTCGGCCAGCGCCAGCGCGGCCCTGGCCGCCGGCGGCGCCAGCCCCGGCACGTGGTGGGCCTGAGACAGGGCGCCGAACAGCGTGAGCCCGCTGTCCGCCGCATAGGCGCGCAACCGTGCCAGCGCCACCTCTCCGATACCGCGTCGCGGCGTGTTGATGATGCGGGCCAGGGACAGGTCGTCGCCGGGATTGTAAATCACGCGCAGGTAGGCAACCAGGTCCTTGACCTCGCGGCGTTCATAGAAGCGGGCTCCTCCCACCAGGCGATAGTTGATGCCGGACCGCGTGAGGGCCATCTCCAGTGCGCGAGATTGGGCGTTGGTGCGGTACAGCACGGCGATGTCGTCGGCCGCCACGCCCTGCTCCACCAGATCGTGGATGCTTTGCGCCACGTACCAGGCTTCCGCCTCTTCATCCATCGCCTCAAACACATGAATCGGATGCCCATCCTCCCGACGCGTCCACAGTTCCTTGCCCAACCGGCTCTGGTTGTGACGCACCACCGCATTCGCCGCGCCCAATATGACCGCGGTCGATCGGTAGTTCTCTTCCAGGCGAATCACCACAGCATTGGGAAAATCGTGCTGGAACTCCAGAATATTGCGGACATCCGCGCCGCGCCAGCCATAGATGGACTGGTCATCGTCGCCGACCGCGCAAAGATTCTGATGGCGGCTCGCCAAAGCACGAATCATGCGGTACTGGCTGTGATTGGTGTCCTGATATTCGTCCACGAGGACATAGTCAAACTGGCCGGTGAGCCGCTCCTGCACCTCGCCCCCGGCTTCCAGCAGGCGGACCGCGCTCATGATGAGGTCGTCAAAGTCCATCGCGTTCAGGGCGTCCAAACGCGCTTGATAGCGGCGATAGGCCTCGTACAGGCGGCGGCCCAGAAAGCTTCCGTCCTCGATGTCGTCCGGCCCCTGGCACAAATTCTTGGCGCGGCTGACTTGGGCCAGGAGGCTTTGCGGCGACCACTGCCGCTCATCCCAGTTGAGCTCGCGCACAACGTCACGCATGACGGCTCGCGCATCTTCCGCGTCGTATACCAAAAATCGCGGATCGCGACCCACCAACTCGAGCGTTTGCCGCAATAAACGAACCGCCGTGGCGTGAAAGGTCCCCACCCAGACCGAGCGGGCGGTCGGACCCACAAGCTGCGCGACGCGCGCTCGCATCTCCGCCGCCGCCTTATTGGTAAACGTGAACGCCAGGATGCGATCCGGAGAAATCCCCAAGTCGTACACCAGATAGGCGATACGGTGGGTCAGCGTTCGCGTCTTGCCGCTGCCGGCCCCGGCCAATACCAGCACCGGGCCTTCCGTGGTCTCCACCGCCACACGCTGCTGCGGATTCAACCCCGTCAACCAATCCTCCACCGGATCCCCCCGCTATATTATAGCAGGGGTGCGCGTTCAGCCGCCCGTGGAACTGCCGCCGCCGGAAGAACCGCCCGAGGAACCGCCCCCGCCGCCCGAAGATCCCCCGCCGCCGCCGGAAGAAGAGCCTCCCGATCCACCCGAGGAGGAGCCGGCCGACCCGCCCGAGGAGGAACTGCTCGACGACGAGCTGCTGGAGGAAGTGGCCATCTTCATGACGCTCTGCCGCACCATATCGTCCATCTGCTTCATCATAGCGGGCGATTGCAGGACCGTTTTGACGGCGGACGACACCATGGTGGAGCCCGGCGGGCTGGACAAAACCAGACCGAGAGACTTTTCCAGAGCTTTTTCCCCCTCCGGTGTGGCCAGCGCCGCTTTCAACTGGCTGGTCGCCAGCGACTCGGCAATCAGCTTCTGCATTTTGGGCGTCTCCAGCTCATCCTTGACCGCCTTCTGCATGGCCAGCGTCGGCTCCCCGGAACTGCTCCCGGAGGACCCTCCGGACGAGGAGCCACCGGCATCATGCGACTCCCCGCCGGACGAACTGGCGCTGGCGGAACCGTGGTGCGCAGACGGACCCGACCCAAACAGGGAGCAGCCGCTGAGCAGCACGGCCCCCA
This sequence comes from Clostridiales bacterium, assembly GCA_027318915.1. Next base: position 62 of record DAHVOH010000041.1, on the reverse strand, counting down.
GGACGAGACCCGCGCAGGCGAAGCGACGCATAGACCGACCCTCCTCTGAGGGAGGGTTCCCC